>JAILPR010000059.1 GCA_024699355.1 Lachnospiraceae bacterium | reverse complement strand
TAGATCAGAATACTTGGCTCGAATGTCATGTCATGCCTCTATCGATGTGCGCCGCTCTTTCATCCCGCGCTTCATCACGCGGTACGCCTGCTGCCAGGTCATCTCCGTACATAATTTATCCCGGTGTGCCAGCAGGAACCGAAGTGCCCAGGGTTTTGCCATCATCCCGTACAGATCCTGATACAGTGCCCCGCGGTCAAAGAAGAACTTCTCTCCATACCCGCGAAACCAGGTTGATTCTCCGGCACTCTCCGTCCCGATCAGGACCGGTGATGCATACACCCTGACGCCTTGATCCATCAACGCTTTTAAAAACAAACTGTCTTCGCCGGCACTGTACTTTGCCCCGCCGCCATAGAGCAGCGAAAACTGCACGCCGCATTCCTTTAGCATTTCTTTGCGGATCGCAAAGCTGACCGCTCCATAGCGCCCGCAGTTATACCATTTGACTCTTTTCCAAGCCTTGGTATGATAAGTCGCGCGTTCTTCCGCAACCTTGATATTAAAGAGGATCATATCTGCTTCCGGATGCGCTGCAAATTCAGCATCCATCGCTGCTTCATAGCCATCCTCATAGACGATATCCTGATCGGAAAACAGCAGGATCTCTCCCGGCATCGTAAGTGCCTGCCTGATCGCCGCATTTCGACTCTTGCCAACGCCGCGGTCATTCATAGATTGCACACGGATCTCTCTGCCATTCTGAGACAGAACCTCTTCGCCGTCATGATTGCATTGATTGACGATCACCGCATCCGTCCGGATCTGCATTTGTTTGATCAGCGCTGCTACATCCTGTTCCAGCGCTGCTACCAGTACCGTTACCGCCATGTCACACCCTCATAGCGTTTGATCAGTTGCTCATCTGCATCCCACAGTAGCGCACAGGCGATCTGTCCACCGCTGTTCTTGGCAAGGGAGACCATCTTTTCGATTCGTTTCCCATTATGTGCTTCTGCCTTGATCACCAGCATGAGATTCTGCATTCCATCCAGTTCCATAAGCTTGGTCTCCGGCAGCTCTCCCGACAAATCGACCACCGACTCGCAAACGATGCCTTTTTTCGCCAGTGCCTCTTTCACTTCCAACAGATCGATTTCCGGATCGCCTGTTACCAGTACCGGCGCCCGATTGGTCAGTTTTCTGGTCAGTGCTTCGCACTCTGCGGAATGGATCGTTCCGACTGCCGGGATACCGTAGCGCACTTCGATCGTACGCGGTACGACGATTGAGTCATCAAACAGTTCCTTTAACCACATCACAAACAAGGTGACCACCAGAAATGAGATCGCCCCCAGCATGCATGCCCGAAACGTCCGCACATCCAGAGCCACAAGGCTTGCCTCTGTCGGCTCTTCTAAGATTTCGATCCCGGCGATCTCTTTGTGACGCTCTCCAAAGCCATACATTGCTTCGATCACAGCAGCATTGATCACCATGGTCAGTTCCGGATCGTTTGTCGTTACGGTCGTGGTCACGATTCTCGTATCCGAAAGCATCGTCGCATAGAGATAACTCTTTAACATGCTCTCATCCAGCACCTCTTCGCCATACCCCTGCGTGCGAAGCGCTGCCAGAATTGGTGTCGTAAAGACATCATCCTGCATCAGCTGTGTCCAGGTCGTCTGATTAAAGTACGTATAGGCTTCGCCGTTTTCCTGTACCGCATAGTCGATGTAGAAATCTGTCACGGCCTCATACTGACGCGCCGGTCCGTAAACCACATGCGTCAGAAAGTACGTGCCTCCAATCAAAAGCAGGCCGATCAGCGTCGTCACGACCGGAATCCATATTTTTCTCAAAAATAGCAGTGTAAGGAGCTTGCTATCCGCGGGCTCCTTACCATATCGAACTTCCATCATTTGCGTTTGTCATCTCCCATCAGCTGCGCTCTTGTCGCCGCCTCCAACGTCTCCGATGCCATCTCTGCAGCCTTCTCTTCCTGTGCTTTCCGCACTTCTTCTTCATGCAGGAACCGCTCCAGCTGCGCTGCTTCTACGCGCTCACGCATCTCTTTATCGAGTTGCGCTCTACGCTCTGCAAGTTCTTCATTTGATTTTTTCATCGCCGTGATCTGACTATCCTCGACGCCCTCAGTACTATCCGGGGTTAAAAGGATCTTTAAGGTCAGAAATGCCAGGCGGATATCCATCCAGATCGAATAGTTCTGAATGTAATACAGGTCCAGTTTTAACTTATCATACGGCGTCGTATTGTACTTGCCATAGACCTGTGCATAGCCTGCCAGTCCGGCTTTGACCTTCGTACGATATTGAAATTCCGGCATGATCTCGAGATACTGCTTGATGATCTCCGGGCGCTCCGGACGA
>JAILPR010000130.1 GCA_024699355.1 Lachnospiraceae bacterium | reverse complement strand
TCTCTTACTGACAGAGCAGGATCCGGCAAAGCGCCGGGAATTTCTGGAGGTGCAGTCCGGTCAGCTGGATCGCATGAACTGGCTGATTCAGACATTATTAAAACTATCGAAAATCGATGCCGGCACGATCACAATGAATCCTGAACCGGTTGTTGCAGACCGCCTGATCGCAGAGGTCCTGAAACCTTTCGAGATCCAAATGGAACTCAAAAACATCACCTGTCACCGGGAGATTCCGCAAATGATCATACGCTGTGATCAAAACTGGACCGTTGAAGCGCTTCAGAACATCGTCAAAAATTGCATTGAACATCTAAACGATGGCGGATGGCTCTCCATTACCGCGGACGAAACCAATATTTATTCGGAAGTGGTGATCGAGGATCACGGCTGTGGGATCGTGAAAGAGGACCTGTCGCATATTTTCGAACGATTCTACAAAGGAAAAAGCGCCAAAAAAGACAGCGTCGGCATCGGCCTCGCTCTTGCTCAAACGATCCTTATCAGCCAACATGGCGAGATTCTTGTGGAAAGTGAGCCCGGCGCCTACACGAAATTTTCCGTGCGCTTTTATAAAACCATCATCTGACGCTCAAGACACAGAAACACGAGCTCGACCGCAAAAATGACAAAATTGTAAGACTACAGTCATCGTATTGTAAGAAAGCCCGCGTATGCTGATCTCAGATCAACATGTGAACTGGATCTGAGAAAGGAGACACATAGAAATGAATATTTTAGAAATCAAACATCTCTGCAAAGTATACGGTGATGGCGAAACAAGAGTCGATGCGCTAAACGATGTATCATTTAACGTCGCACAGGGCGAATTCGTTGCAATTGTAGGACCATCCGGTTCCGGCAAATCCACGCTGTTACACATCCTCGGTGGTGTAGACCTGCCGACCTCCGGCGAATGTCTCATTGCAGGGACGAACATCGTTACCTTAAACGAAAGCAAACTTGCCATTTTCAGAAGACGGAACATCGGACTGATCTATCAGTTTTATAACCTGATCCCGATCCTGAATGTAGAAGAAAACATGACACTGCCGCTTCTGTTGGATGGCAAAAAGCCGGACCGGCAGCTGCTTCACGATCTGGTCGACAAACTTGGATTAAAAGATCGCTTATCTCATCTTCCCAATCAGCTCTCCGGCGGCCAGCAGCAGCGCGTATCCATCGGGCGGGCATTGATGAATCATCCCGCACTGCTTCTTGCGGATGAGCCGACCGGCAACCTCGATTCCGAAAACAGCAAAGAAATCATTTCTCTGCTCCGCAAGTTTAACCAAGCGCAGAATCAGACGGTGATCATCATCACGCATGATGAAAAGATTGCACTTTCCGCAGACCGCGTGATCACCATCGAAGATGGCAGGATCACCCGAGACTCCGGAAAAGACGGGGTGATGGCATCATGATTATTATTGCAAAGCTCACCCTCAAACATCTGTTGGAAAATAAGAAACGTTCTGTCGTGACCATCCTTGGCATCGCCACGTCTACCGCACTGATCAGTGCCATTTTGCTTGGCGTATTTTCCTTCTTCAGTTTCTTCGGATATCTCTCCATTCAGATTTCCGGTGCCGCACATGCTTCTTTCGAAGAAGTATCCAAAGAGCAGTATCAGGCACTGCTGAGCGATCCGTCATTATCTACGGTAGGCCTTCGCGAACTGAAGAAAGAGCATACCGGGGTACGCCTCATGGCAGAAACCAAAGACCGATATCGTATCGGAAACATCGATCACGCCAACCGGGAAGACTATGCCATGAGAGTCGTCTCGGAATATGAAGGTACGCTTCCCACTAACGCATCAGAAATTGCCGTGGAAGAACAGTTCCTTACGGACAATGGCCTAACCCTTCAGGTCGGTGACTCCCTAACCTTCGAGGAAGGCTATCGCTATATCGATAACGAGCTCGAAGGATTTACGTACCTGGGCGGGAATTACCGGTCGGATGAACTGTTTGTAACAACCTCAACAGAGACCTGCACCATTACCGCAATTTTACACGGAAACAGAGCAACCAAAGATTGGGATATCCTGCGTGGTCTGGATACGAATTATTTTCCGTTGACAGAAGAGGCAAAGGTATCCATCATGCTTGCCGACTGTGACAGTTCCTCCATCCGGCAGATCAAGGAACTGGCCCAAACCTACGGTCTGCAGAACTACACGATCAATACCGAATACCTACTGAGCAAATTTGCTTTTGAGGGAAGTTCCGGCTCCTACAAGCGCTTCTTTCTGCTGATGGGCGTAGCACTGATCATCGTGATCCTCACCTCAGTGATCCTCATCTTTAACTCCATCGGCATGTCACTCACCGAGCGGATGCGGTATCTCGGCATGCTTGCAAGCGTTGGTGCGACTGCCAGGCAAAAGAGAGCTTCCATCTACTATGAGGGTCTGCTCCTTGGACTGATCGGAATTCCGCTCGGACTTTTCTTCGGCTATCTCGGCACGCGGATCACGCTTTCCGTACTTGGCCGAAAGATCCTTGCCGCCGATATTTTGACCGGTGCAGAGGGCATCCGCGGCACGATACCGATCGTGTGTGCACCTCCCGTGATCATCGCGATCATCGTCTTTTCTGCATTGACCATCCTGATTTCTGTTCTGGTGCCCGGAATCAAAGCCGCCAGGATCATGCCGATCGATGCGATCCGGCAAAGCACCACGGTCAAAGTAAGTTCCCGAAGGCTTCGCGTCAACCCTCTTGTCCGAACGATCTTCGGCTACGAAGGCGAGCTTGCCTACAAAAACATCAAACGAAACGGTGCCAAAGGAAAGGTCATCACGATTTCCATCGCGGTATCCGTCATGCTCTTTTTGACGATCAACTTCCTGTGCAACTCACTGGCAAGATCCAATAATTATGACGTGGATATCCCGTATCAGATCATCGCCTCCTGCGCCGTTTCGGAAAGTGAT
>JAILPR010000128.1 GCA_024699355.1 Lachnospiraceae bacterium | reverse complement strand
AACCTGAAGAGATCATAATTTTTAGAATTTGATATACAATTTTTGAGTAATTTACGGGGTCGTAGGAGGCGAATTTTGTCTCCTACGATTCCTTTTTGCGGACAGTTAATTCTTTTTTTATACAATTTACATTCCACCTTTAGAATTTACGTAAATTTTAGGAAATAGTGCGTGTTTTTCAGGGAAAAGGAAGTAGACAAGATGTGTGAAATTTAGTAGAATTGGTTAGAAAGGAAGTTTATGCAAACCACACTTCTTTTCGTAAAAAGTATGGAGGCGGGTAGAGTAAAGTGGATATAGCGTCACTGATCGGCTTGGTCGTTGCATTCGTGCTGATGATCCTTTCCATCGGTTTCTCAGCGATTGGCAACTTCCTCGATGCTCCGTCGGCGATGATCACCCTTGGTGGTGCGATCATGACCCTTCTTGCGGCGAATACCATTCCGGATTTCGTTGCAGGATTAAAGTCGTTTACATTGATCCTGAAAGTGCCGACACTGAACATCGGAGATATGATCACCAAAATCATAAATCTGGCTAACGTGGCTCGTAAAGAGGGTCTGCTTTCTCTGGAGGAAGCCGCCAGAGACATCGATGATGAGTTCTTGAAAAAAGGCATTCTGCTGGTCGTCGACGGTACGGATCCGGAACTGGTCCGTGCGATCATGGAGACCGAGCTTGCAAGTATGGAGGACAGACACAGCAAGCGCATCGGCTTCTGGGAAGACTTCGCGGCAAACGGTCCTGCCTGGGGTATGATCGGTACCCTGATCGGTCTGATCAACATGTTAAAGGATCTGTCCGATATTTCGGCCGTAGGACCGAACATGGCGGTAGCCCTCATCACCACATTCTATGGTTCGGTACTGGCGAACTGGATCTGTACGCCGGTTGCGAATAAATTAAAAAAGAATAACGCGATGGAAGTGCAGCTCAAAGAGATCATGATCGAAGGTCTGTTATCAATTCAGGCCGGAGAGAATCCACGTGTTATCGAAGAGAAGCTGAAGTCCTTCCTTGCACCGGGCGATCGGGCATCGGGAGGCGAAGGAGAAGAGAATGGCTAGGAAAAAGCAGGCGGAAGCGCCAAAAGGCTCTCCGGCTTGGATGGCGACCTTCTCTGATCTGATGAATCTGTTGCTTTGCTTCTTCGTATTGCTGTTCGCAATGTCCAGTGTCGATGCAGCGAAGTTTGAACAGCTCGCAGCATCTTTTTCACAGACATTCAGTATTTTCTCGTCCGGTGGCAGCACCATCGGCGACGAGACGTTGATCGGTAACGGCGTCAGCCAGATGAATAATCTGGATGACTATATCAATAACTCCGGCGTTATGAGCGAAAACGAGCCGGTGATCGAAAGCGGCGCAGAAGGAGATGAAAGCGGCGCGGGCGAGAGTGAAGGCGAGAATACCGCAACAACGGAAGCCGACAAACCGTCCGACAGCGCGGAAGCTTCGGAGGAGTCCGTGGCAAAGCTCGAGAGTCAGGTGGAAGAGGAAGGCTTGAAGCAATCCGAAGAGATCGCCAAAAATGTCGAAGAAGCGGTCAAAGAACTTGGCCTGGACGGCGATGTCTCGATGAACGTTACGGCACAATATGTGCAGCTTACCATGCGCGGATCGATCCTGTTTGATTCCGGGCGTGCAGAATTAAAAGAAGGCGCAAGCTCCGTACTGGATCGCGTCGGTGTGATCCTGGAGCGATATGCGGACGGCACCATTGAAATCGAAGGACACACTGATAATGTTCCGATTTCCGGTGGTGGCAAATATGCCAGCAATGACGAATTGAGCAGCGCAAGAGCTCTTTCCGTTTTTCAGTATCTGGTTTCCACGACGAGCCTCGATCCGGCAAGGATGAAACATTCCGGACGCGGATCCTACGTGCCGGTAGCGGATAACTCCACACCGGAAGGACGGGCGGCGAACAGACGTGTCGAGATCAGAATTTACAATTCATTATCAAGCGAGCAGTAAGGACCGGAGAGGGGCATGAAAAAGAATCTGATATCCATCATCATATTGGCACTGATGGTCGTGAACATCATTTTATCCGCGATCACCATGTTCAGTGTGATCAGCACCAATAATAAGACAGCAGCGCTGGTGGCAAAGATCACGGAAAGCGTGGATCTGGAACTGGCAAGTGCGGCAGGCACTACAGGGGACAGTCCGGCACCGACCATGGCCACCACGGAAATTTATGACATCGCAGACTCGATGACCATTCCGCTGGCGATCGGCGAGGACGGCACGCAGCATTATTATGTTGTGAACATCGGTCTTTCCATGAATACACAGAGCGAAGGTTATACGACTTATGGCGCAACGATCGCCAATTACGAGTCTCCGATCAAGGATGCGATCATCAAGGTGATCGGCTCTTATACACTTGATGAGATCCAGGCGGATCAGGAAGGCTGCAAACAGCGCGTACTGGAAGAAATCCAGAAGATGTTTGATTCCGACTTCGTTTATCAGATTTCATTTAGCAATGCATTATTCCAGTAAACTTTGGATAGCGAAGGTCAGGGGGTGAATACATGGGCGAGGTTCTATCGCAGGACGAGATTGATAATCTCCTTGCGGCCCTGAGCACAGGCGAGATCGATGCTGACCAGATGAAGGAAACCGGCGAGAAGCAGGTCAGGGATTATGACTTCAAGCGCCCGGCGAAATTCTCCAAAGAGCATCTTCGTACATTAGAGATTATTTTTGAACATTACGGACGATTGTTATCGACCAACTTCCCGGTATATCTGCGGAAGAATGTTCAGGTGTCGGTAAACAGTTCCGAGACGGTTACGTTCTCCGAATTTACCAACGCACTTTCAAATCCGGTTATTTTATCCATTATCAATTTCCAGCCTTTGGGCGGAAATATTATCATGGAGCTGGCACCAAACCTCGGCTTTGCGATCATTGATCGTATGCTGGGCGGTGCGGGAGATCCGCTGGAAAAGACCAGAGAGTTCTCCGAGATCGAGATGACGATCCTGGAGAGGATCATGGTCATCAGTATGCAGCTCCTTCGGGAACCGTGGCGCAACGTCGTTGAGATTTCTCCGACACTGGAGAGAATCGAGACGAATCCACAGTTTGCGCAGATCATTGCACCGAGTGAAATGATCGCTATCGTAACGCTGAATATCAAGATCGGTGAAGTTGAAGGATTGATGAATGTCTGCCTTCCCTACTTTACATTAGAGAGCGTTATGGATAAACTAAACACGAAGTTCTGGTTCTCGACGATCAAAGATAATTCCGATGAGGATTATGTCGCAAGTATTGAATCAATGATCCGCCGTGTGGAAGTTCCGGTCACGGCACTGCTTGGCAAGAGCAGTATTTCGGTCGGTGATTTCACATCATTACAGATCGGCGATGTGATCCGCCTCGATACCAATATTGACAGCGAAATGGATGTCTATGTGGGCAACTTACGAAAGTTCAAAGTCGTTCCGGGCTCCAATAAAGATAAATATGCTGTAAGAGTCACCACGGTTATTGAAGACGAGCAAGACGAAACAACAGTAGAGGGAGAGGGCTAAAACACGTGGATGGAATGCTTTCACAAGACGAGATCAATGCCTTGTTGAATGGCATCGACAGTGGAGAAATTGATATCAATCAGGCCGCTGCGGAAGCAGCGGAGGCTGCAGCAAGCGGACCGCAGTATGATGACAATTATGTACATGCCGAAGCTACGGATGAAGCGGATGCTGCATTGAGTGACACTGAAAAAGATGCCGTAGGCGAGATCGCCAATATTTGTATGGGATCCGCCGCAACAACGTTATTCTCGCTGGTTAATCAGAAAGTCAATATTACAACGCCGGTTGTTTCACTGAGTAAGTGGTCCGACGTGATTTCGGAATATGAAAAGCCTTGTGTATTTATCTCCATCAAATACACGGCAGGCCTCGACGGCCACAACATTCTTGTTCTGAAAGAAAAAGATGTGAAGATCATCACCG
Source organism: Lachnospiraceae bacterium (assembly GCA_024699355.1). GTDB lineage: Bacteria > Bacillota > Clostridia > Lachnospirales > Lachnospiraceae > SIG336. The sequence continues at coordinate 16,305 of JAILPR010000128.1, read as the reverse complement.
ACTTAATGATGGGCGGTGATGGCTCAAATACGGAAGGGGAACTGGGAGAGCTTCACTTAAGTGCAATTTCCGAAGCGATGAACCAGATGATGGGTGCTTCGGCAACCTCACTTTCTACCATGCTTGGGAAGCTGATCGATATCAGCCCGCCGGAAGCCAACCTGGTCGACACGGCGGCAGTCGATGACGGTAACGACATCGCACCGTTCCTTGGCGGAACCTTTGTAAAGATCGCCTTTAGCATGCAGATCGGTGAAGATCTGGTCGACAGTACGCTGATCCAGTTATACCCGATCGACTTTGCACAATATCTGTGTGAGAAGTTTATGGATTCCATTTCGGGCGGTGGCGGTGAAGAAGCTGCAGCACCCGAACCGGCTCCGGCTCCGGAACCGGCACCTGCGCCACAACCGATGCCGCAGATGGACCAGTCACAGATGATGGGCGGAGCGCCTCAGATGGGAATGCCTCAAATGGGCATGCCACAGATGGATCCGTCGCAAATGGGAATGCCCCAGATGGGATACCCTCAGATGGGTATGCCGCAAATGGGATATCCGCAAATGGGAATGCCTCAGATGATGGCACCTCAGATGAATATTCAACCGGCACAGTTCCAGAACTTTACCGGTAATTATCAGGATGCCGGCAATCCTGCGAATATTAACCTGATCATGGATGTACCGTTGGAAGTTACGGTTGAACTTGGCAGGACCAAGAAACTGATTTCCGAAATCCTTGATTTCACGCCGGGTACGATCGTCGAACTCGATCGAATCGCCGGTGAACCGGTAGATGTCCTTGTCAACGGTAAGCTCGTTGCACGAGGAGAAGTAGTGGTTATCGAAGAAAGCTTCGGTGTCAGAATTACAGAAATTATAAAATAATAACCTAATGAGGGGACATTGATGCCACAGGAAGTGGCAGAACATGGAGGACAAGATGGCGAAGAACATACTTATTTGTGATGATGCAGCATTTATGAGAATGATGATCAGAGATATTCTGACCAAAAACGGCTACAATGTTGCAGGTGAGGCAGAAAACGGTGCAAAAGCGGTTGAAAAGTACAACGAACTGAAGCCGGATCTGGTACTCATGGATATCACTATGCCGGAGATGGATGGAATCCAGGCACTGAAGAAAATTAAAGAAGGAGACCCGTCCGCGATGGTCATCATGTGCTCCGCAATGGGTCAGCAGGCAATGGTTATTGAAGCAATTCAGTCCGGAGCGAAAGACTTTATTGTTAAGCCGTTCCAGGCAGATCGTGTTTTGGAAGCAGTAAAGAAGGTCGTTGGCTAATGCTTCTCGTAGATGCTTCTTCGGTGAATTCGATTGCGCAGTTACTGACTGTGATCGCAATCTTTGTTGTGGTGCTTGCTTTAACGTATTTCGTGACCAGATGGACAGGAAATTACCAAAAGGGCAAGATGGCCAACACCCATGTGGAGGTTCTCGAGAGCACCCGCATCGCACCGAATAAATACATCGAAATCGTGAGAGTCGCGGGGAAGATCCTGGTTCTCGGAATCGGGAAGGATACCGTTACGATGCTCACTGAGCTGGATGAACAAACTTACGGAGAAAGTTTCAAGTGTGGGGAGACACAGGGACTTTCTTTCAAGGATATCCTGCAGAAATTCGGGGGAAAGGATAGTACAGCTCCTGATGAGACTTCCATCTCAGATCACGAATCTGAATCATTTGAACAGCATATGGAATCATAAGATGAGAATAGTATGCCTGCTGGTAACGGTAGGCATATTGTTTATTTTGCAAACGCCAATGACGGCATATGCGATCTCTGATCTTTATACGATCGAGCAACCGACGGATTCCAATAAGACACCGACCGATACCGAGGATGATCGAACCAATATCGATAATCCCGGAACATCTGAAGATCCGGACGATCTCTCGGAGTTAAACATTGCCAATACCGTCACCGTGACCTACAGCGGAAACAATGGTTCTTTAAACGGAGCATTGCGTATCCTGATCACGCTGACAGCGATCTCTCTGGCACCGATGATCATCATCATGATGACATCGTTTACCAGGTGTCTGATCGTATTGCATTTTACGAGAGCTGCCCTTGGTACGCAAACGGCGCCGCCCAATCAGATCCTGATCGCAATGGCGTTTATTTTGACGTTTTTTATCATGCGTCCTACCGTGACGGATATTTACACGCAGGCGATCGTACCGTTTGAAAACGGTGAGATCGATCAAAGTGAAGCGATCGATCTGGCTGTCGGACCGCTCAGAGAATTTATGTATCCGCAGACACAACGCAAGGATGTCGAGATGTTTATGGAGATCGCCAGAACCGAGTGGGACGGTGAACTTGACACAATCCCGACGACGGTGCTGGTCCCGGCATTTATGATCAGTGAATTGCGGACCGCATTTATTATCGGCTTCTTATTATATCTGCCATTCCTGGTCATCGATATGGTCGTGGCTTCGACCCTGATGAGTATGGGTATGATGATGTTACCGCCGACGGCAATTTCCATGCCGTTTAAGTTGTTATTGTTTGTATTGGCGGACGGATGGAATCTCATCATCGGGAATCTTGTCCGAACGTTTTATTAGCGGGGTGAGATATGAGTTCAGAAGACGTTGTAACGATTGCATATCAGACAATTTATACGATTATTGAAACAGCAGCACCTCCGCTATTGATCTCGCTGATCGTTGGTCTTCTTGTCAGTATTTTTCAGACAGTGACTTCGATTCAGGAGCAGACACTGACATTTGTGCCGAAGGTTCTTGCGATCTTTATTACGATCATGATCGCCGGTCAGTGGATGCTGGGAAATATGACGGAATACTTAACGATGCTGTGGGATGACTTTACGGTGTATATTCGATGAGGTAAGGCTGCACACAGTCTTACCTTATCTTTGTATTTGGGGGATGCATGCTTCATTTTGATTTTTCCTACTCGGATATGGAGTTCTTCCTGGTAATCCTGGTACGGACGACGGCATTCTTTTATGTTGCGCAGTTTTTTGACATGGGACATGTGCCGATGAGAGTCCGTCTGGGACTTTCGTTCGTTGTCTCGATGTTACTTTACGGGACGCTGTTGCCACACGATGAACTCTTATATCGCAATGAGATCGAATATGCTTTTTTAGTGGCAAAAGAATTTGTCGTCGGTATTTTGATGGGCATGGGCGTGAATATGTGTACGTCGATCCTGGGAATGACCGGTGCGATCGCAGATATGGAAGTCGGGTTTTCCATGGTGTCCGTCATGGATCCGGTCACCAACAATAACACGACGATCACGAGCAGTTTTTACCAGTATATGATCACCATGATCCTGATCATCAGCGGGATGTATGAATATATCGTACAGGCTCTCGCAGAGGCGTATCAACTGATCCCGATCAACGGGGCCGTATTTGATGCGGACAACTTATTAAACGGGGTGGTCGCGTTTCTGACGGATTATGTCCGGATCGGATTTCAGATCGCGTTACCGATCTTTTCCGCCATCCTGTTATTGGATGTCGTGCTCGGCATCATGGCAAAGGTATCGCCGCAGATGAACATGTTTGCGGTCGGTCTGCAGCTGAAGGTATTTTGCGGACTGGGGGTCATCTTATTGACGATCGGTCTGTTGCCGGATATGTCGGATCTGATCTTTACGGAGATCCGCAAGATGACGGTGACCTTTGTCGAAGCGATCGCGCCATCATAGGATCAGAGCGTTCTATTTATTATGCGGGGAATGTTCATGGAGTTTACAAAACAGGCGGAAGTTCTCAGAATTTCATATGATCTGCAGTTCTTTGCGCAGGAAGGCCCCGGTGGTGAAAAAACTGAAGAGCCGACTACCAAAAAGCTCAATGATGCCAGAAAAGAAGGACAGGTTGCCAAGAGTAAGGAGATCGCCAATGCCTTTGGCCTGATGGGGCTGTTTCTGGTGCTGAAACTCTGGAGCGGAATGGTCGGAAATCAGATGGGAGAGCTCTTTGGAAATGTCTATTCCCGCATCCCGGATACGATCATCATGAGTGGCTCGGAAGTGCCTTGGAATGCCATTCTAAGTGTAGTGACGGTGTGTTTTCTGCGTGTTATAATTATTGTAGCGCCGATCTTTGCGGTTGGTTTTATGATCGCATTTATCTCGGACGTGGTGCAGGTGGGGTGGCATCCGACCGCCAAACCGATGCAACCGAAATTAAGTAAGATCAGCCCGTTATCGGGCTTTAAGAGACTGTTTTCCGTGACGTCCCTGATGGAACTGTTCAAGTCCATCGCAAAGATCCTGTTGATCGGCATCGTCGCCTATCGCTATATCATGGATCAGGGGGATGAACTGATGATCCTGCTGGATATGCCGCTGACACAGGCGATCGGCCTGATCGGCAATCTGGTGATCAATTTAGGCCTCCGGATCGCAATCGTATACCTTTTGATCGCACTTGCGGATCTGATCTTCCAACGCGTTAAATTCAACAACGATATGAAGATGACCAAGCAGGAAGTCAAAGATGAGATGAAGGATACCGAAGGTAATCCGGAGATCAAGGGCAAACAGCGTCAGAGGATGCAGGAGGCATCCCGAAGACGTATGATGCAGCAACTGCCGCAGGCGGATGTTGTCATCACGAACCCGACACACTTTGCGGTCGCCATCAAATACGATGCGGAAGTATCTGCGGCACCGGTCGTGATCGCCAAGGGCGCGGATTATCTGGCCTTAAAGATCAAAGAGGTCGCCAAAGAGAACAAGATCGAGATCGTGGAAAACAAGCCACTGGCGCGTATGCTCTACGCAAATGTAGACATCGGCGCGCAGATCCCGCCGGAGCTGTACCAGGCGGTTGCGGAAGTCCTTGCATATGTATATCATCTGCAGGGCAAAGTTTAGTAGAGATGAGGGGCATTCATGCGTATTTCAAAAGCTGATATCGGCGTAGCATTATATATTTTGGCAGCTTTTGTCATGTTCATCATCAGTATTCCGTCCTGGGTACTGGATATTTTGCTTGCCTTTAACATGTCTATCGCATTTCTGATCCTGTTTACGGTCATGTTTACCAAGGAAGTTCTGGATATGTCGTTCTTCCCGACCATGCTGCTCTTTACGACCATTTTCCGTATCGCACTGAACGTATCGAGTACCAAGCTCATCCTGATCACCGGTAATCCCGGGAATGTCGTTGAGACCTTCGGTAATTACGTCGGCGGTGGTAATCTGGTCGTTGGTTTTATCATTTTTATCATTCTGATCCTGATCCAGTTCCTGGTCATCAACAAAGGTTCGGAACGTGTCGCTGAAGTAACGGCGAGATTTACACTGGATGCCATGCCCGGTAAGCAGATGGCAATCGATGCCGACTTAAATACCGGTGCGATCACCGACGTGGAAGCCAAGGCAAGGCGAGAGAAGATCCAGCAGGAATCCAGTTTCTTCGGTTCCATGGATGGTGCCGTAAAGTACGTTAAGGGAGATGCCATCGCCGGTTTGATCATTACGGTCATCAATCTGGTCGGCGGTATGATCACCGGTATAATGTTCCAGGGGATGGATGCGGCTGCTGCGCTTTCCAGATATGCGATCCTGACCATCGGTGACGGTCTGGTATCCCAGATCCCGTCTCTGGTCATTTCACTATCCACCGGTATCCTGGTTACCAAAGGATCCAAGGATGCCGATTTTGGCCATGTCCTCGTGGGACAGCTGTTCGGATTGCCGAGAGCACTTTATATGGTTGGCGCGGTCATTGCCTTCCTTGGTATCGCAACACCACTGAATCCGGTCATCTTTGTTGCGCTCGGTATGGTATTTATCATCGCCGGCAGAACCGTACAGGGGACGCTTGAGACTGCCAATGTCGAAGCTGCGGTGGATGAAGATGAAGTGGCTGCGGAAGAAGTCCGCCAGCCGGAAAATGTCAATACGCTCCTGCAGGTCGATCCGATCGAGCTGGAGTTTGGTTACGGAATCATCCCTCTGGCAGATGTCAACCAGGGCGGCGATCTTTTGGATCGTGTCGTTATGATCAGACGTCAGATCGCATTGGAACTTGGTACGGTCGTGCCGATCATTCGTTTGCGTGATAACATTCAGCTGAATCCGAACCAGTATATCATCAAGATCAAGGGCATTCAGGTCAGCGAGGGTGAAATTTTATTTGACCATTATATGGCGATGAATCCGGGGTATGTCGAGGAAGAGATCACCGGTATCCCGACCTTTGAGCCGAGCTTCCATCTGCCGGCGATCTGGATCACCGAAAATCAGAGAGAGCGGGCGGAGAGCCTTGGCTATACGGTTGTCGATCCGCCTTCGATCATTGCGACACATCTGACCGAGATCATCAGAGAGCATATCGCGGAACTGATGACGCGTCAGGATGTTCAGAATCTGGTCAACAATCTGAAAGAATCCAATCCGGTCCTTGTGGACGAGCTGGTGCCGAAGCTGATGAGCCTTGGCGATATTCAGAAAGTACTGCAAAATCTGTTATCCGAGAGTATCTCCATCCGGGATCTTTTGACGATCGCAGAGACACTTGCAGACTATGCATCGACCACGCATGATCCGGATATTTTAACAGAGTATGTGCGTGTGGCACTCAAGAGAGCAATCTCCAATAAGTACTTCTCGATGGGCGATTCTTCCAGCGTCGTGACGCTGGATCCGAAGATCGAGCAGGAGATCATGGCGAGTGTGAAGCAGTCGGAGCAGGGATCTTATCTGACCCTTGATCCGACCAGGATCAAAGCGATCATCCAGTCGACCGGCCAGGAGAAAGAAAAGCTCGAACAAATGGGAAAGAATCCGATCGTGGTGACGAGCCCGATCGTCAGAACTTATTTTAAGAAACTCACCGAAGATTATTATCGTGATCTGGTCGTCTTGTCCTACAACGAGATCGATTCGGATGTGGAGTTGCAATCTGTCGGAATGATTACAGCATAAAGGAATCTAAGCACCATGGTGATCAAAAAGTTTATTGGCAAAACTGAAGAAGAAGCGACTGCGGCAGCAAGAGCGGAGCTGGGCGAGAGCCTGGTGATCCTGAGTGTCCGTACCGCACCGAAGAAGGGGCTGTTTGGAATTTTTTCCAAAAAACAGATTGAAGTGACGGCAGCCAAAGAAGTCGACAGCGCCAGAGGCGGCGCCGGATCGGAAGCGGATATCAAGGAGACCCTTCGTCAGGTCGCAAAGGTTGCACAGGTAACGGAAGAGAACGCAGCTGCGGCAAAGAGCGGCACGGAGAGTGCACCTGCAGGCGGTGCGGTACAGAACAAAACATCCGCAGCAGGAGCATCCGGCGCAAAGAGCGCTACGGGGGCAGCCACCGGCGCACAGGCAGCAAGCATTTCCAATCAGAAGGATTTGCGCAGCGACCATGCATCTTCCGATAGCAACGATATTCTGACCGAGAAACTTGATCACCTGCAGAATATGCTCTCCAAACAGCTCGAGGTCGAAGAAAAGCAGACCGCTTTAGAGGAGACAGAGAAGGCGCCACAGGAAGTATCCGAAATGGATAAGTTCCTGCTGCTGCTAAAAGATACGATGCTCGATAACGAGATCGACCCGAAGTATGTCGATCAGATCGTGGACGAGATGGAAAAATCCAATAAACCGGGCATGCCGTTTGATGCGGCGCTGACCAATATCTATCAGCGGATGATCTTAAAGTTTGGCAAGCCCGTGCAGATCACACCGGCGCAGAAAGGTCCCAAGATCCTGTTCTTTATCGGACCGACGGGCGTTGGCAAGACGACAACGATCGCAAAACTTGCCAGCAAATTATCCCTGACGGAGAAAAAAGATGTCGCACTGCTGACGACGGATACCTATCGTATCGCGGCAACGGAGCAGTTGCAGACCTATGCCAATATCCTGCAGGTGCCGTTCCGCGTGATCTATTCGACGGAAGATATTGACACCTATTTCCCGCTGCTGCGCGGAAAGGATTATATCCTGGTCGATACGGCCGGTCATTCTCAGCAAAATGAAGAACTGCTCGAGAATATGCAGAAGTTTCTGGAGGCATTTCGCGAGAAGGCAGAGACCAATGTCTATCTGGTCCTGAGCGCGACGACCAAGTATCGTGATCTGAAAAATATTGCGGACAATTATCGGAAATTAACGGAGTTCTCGTTGATCTTCACCAAGCTTGATGAGACCAGTGCATGCGGCAATCTACTGAATATGCGCATGTATACCGGTGCGGAATTATCGTACACGACGTACGGTCAGAATGTTCCGGATGACATCGAGCAGTTCAATCCACAGAAAACGGTGAAGGGACTATTGGGAGGCAAAAACTAGCACATGGATCAGGCATCACAGCTTCGTAATATCATCAAAGCACAATCTATGCCGCAACGTCCTTTGGCACGTGTCATTACCGTGACCAGCGGAAAGGGCGGTGTCGGCAAATCCAATACGGCGATCAATCTCGCGATTCAGTTTCGTAAAATGAACCAGCGGGTCATCATTCTGGATGCAGACTTTGGTCTGGCCAACATAGAGATCATGTTTGGCGCAGTACCGAAGCACAATCTTTACGACCTGATCTATCAGGGAAAGAACATCAAGGATATCATCACCTGGGGGCCAATGGATGTCGGCTTTATCTCCGGAGGTTCCGGAATTGCCGGAATGTCCAACCTCAGCAGAGAATATCTGGTCTACATCATTCAGAATCTGGCGGAACTGGATGCCATTGCGGACATCATCATCATCGATACGGGGGCAGGTATCTCAGATGCGGTCCTGGAATTTCTGGTTGCCAGCGGCGAGATCCTGCTGGTGACGACACCGGAACCGACGTCGATCACGGATTCGTATTCGTTGTTAAAAGAGTTGTCGCATCACAGCAGATTTTCGCCGGAGGCGACGCAGATCAAAGTTCTGGCCAACAAGGTAGAGACGGAAGAGGAAGGAAAGAATCTTTACAATCGCCTTAACATGGTGGTTTCCAGATATTTAAAGCTTCCGATCCGGTATCTGGGCAGCATCCCGCAGGATAACAAATTATCCCGTGCGGTCATGCAGCAAAGTCCGGTATCATTGATCGAGCCGAATGCGCTTTCTTCTTTGTCTTATGAGCGGATCGCCAATCGTCTGATGAACAGGGAAGTGAGCGATACGATTCCAAGACGGGGGATGGCAGCATTCTTCAGCCATATCATTTCAGGAAAGAAAAACTAACAGTCAGCGGGGAGGAAAAACATGTTATCAGATATTGTTCAGCCGGGTCAGGTCGTGGAAATGATGTCAGCCCAGCGTACATCCGAAAATAATACGGAGGAAGATATCTCCAAGGTGTATCGGACCAAGGTGTTTGATATTCTGACGGAAGATCAGCTTGAGGTGATCATGCCGATGGAAAAATCCAAACTGATCCTGCTTCCGATCGATGGAGAATTTGACCTTTGTTTTTATACCGACAATGGTCTGTATCAGTGCTTTTGCCGTGTGATCGACCGTTATAAGAGCAACAATGTTTATATCCTGGTGATGGAGCTGACCAGCAATCTGCGCAAGTATCAGCGCAGGGAGTATTATCGTTTCAGCTGCGCACTGGAGATGAAGTCGAGGGTACTTGAGCCGGAAGAAGTGAAGGCAGTGGATCGCAAGGAATTGTATCTGGTGCCGGGACTGCCCGTGAAACGGAGTGTGATCGTGGATATCAGCGGTGGCGGTCTGCGGTTTATTGCGAATTATCAGTACGAACTCGACAGCATGATCTTTTGCAACTATAAACTGCTCGTGCATGGGGAGAGCAGAGATTATCAGCTGGTCGGAAAGGTATTGTCCGTCAGCGAGCTGGAGAACCGGCCGGGGATCTATGAGCATCGTGTGCAGTATGTGAATGTCGATATCGACGTCCGGGAAGAGATCATTCGCTATATCTTTGAGGAAGAACGTAAGCAGCGTCATAAAGAGGGCAGATTGTAAAACAAATCTAAAATTTTTCTAATTTTTGATGTTTCCGTACCCGAAAGAGGGTTCGGAGGGGGGATTCGGAGCGGAAATTATAAGGAATTTGTGAATGAAGTCAGAAAAATGATAAACAAATTCTAAAGTTTCTTAACAAGAAAGGAACGAAAACTAAAATGAACCTTAATTCTCAGAAAAGGATCCTTGTCGTAGATGACTCTGCACTCATGAGAAGAGTACTCTGTGATATAATCAACGCAGATGGTAGATTCGTGGTGGAAGACACTGCCATGAACGGCCAGATCGCGTTGGACTATGTGACCAAGAAAAAATACGATGCGATCGTGCTGGATGTCAACATGCCGGTCATGAACGGCATAGAGTTTCTGAAAGAATTACAGAAGCGCAGGATTCCGGCAAAGGTCATCATGGCAAGTACGGATACCACTGAAGGTGCCAAGGTTACGATGGATTGCTTGGACCTGGGTGCTTTGGATTTCGTTCATAAGCCGAATCAGGCAATGGATTGCCGGAACGCCGGTTTCGTGAAAGCGTTGACCGATATTCTGGCGGTTGCAGCCAACGGCAAAGAGCCGAAGTTTGAGAAACCGTTCGATCTAAACAGTGTGAAGCGTGACAAGAAACTCGCCGAGATCGTCAGCAGATCCGTGACGAATGTTTCCGGCAAGAAGATTGTCGCGATCGCTTCCTCTACGGGCGGCCCGAAAGCATTACAGTCCGTCATTCCGAGACTACCGAAGAATCTGAATGCACCGGTTGTTCTGGTGCAGCATATGCCGGTCGGCTTTACCAAGTCCCTTGCCGACAGACTTGACTCTTTATCCGATGTCGCGGTCAGCGAAGCAGCGGAAGGAGACGAGCTTGTCAAAGGACATGTGTATATCGCCAAAGGCGGTGCCCATATGAATATCGTTTCGAAAGCAGGCAAGTCCGTGATCCATTTCTCGGATGAGCCGACCAGAGAGGGCGTAAAGCCTTGTGCAAACTACATGTACGAGAGCCTTGCAAACAGCCCTTACGATCAGGTCGTATGCGTCGTAATGACAGGTATGGGTCAGGACGGTACCGAAGGAGTGACCAATTTAAAGAAAAACAAGAAAGTCCACGTAATCGCGCAACAAGAGGCATCCTGTGCAGTTTATGGTATGCCGCGAGCGGTTGTGAATGCCGGACTTGCGGATCAGGTCGTTGATCTGAACACCATTGCCCAGGAAATCATAATGAATGTGGGGACAAATTAATGGATGTAAGTCAATATCTTGAGGTATTCCTTGATGAAGCAAGGGAACATCTGCAGAACCTGAACACACAGATCATGGATCTGGAGCAGGATCCGGAAAACATGGATACGATCAATGAGATTTTCCGTGCCGCACACTCTTTCAAGGGCATGGCGGGTACCATGGGCTACAAGAGAATGCAAACTCTGACCCATGATATGGAAAACGTATTTATGAAGGTTCGTGACGGATCGTTAAAGGTTCAGCCGAACATGATCGATATTCTTTTCCAGTGCCTGGATGCACTTGAAAAGTATGTCAACAATATTCAGGAGACTTCCGACGAAGGCACGGAAGAGAATGAAGACATTATCAAGTTGCTCAACAACTGCCTGAAGCAGGAAGGTGCATCTGCACCGGAAGCTTCGGCAGCACCTGCGGAAGAAAAGAGCGCGGAAGAAGCACCGGCAGCCGAGGCTGCAAGTGCGGATAACGGCAACACGGATCCGACGCAGAACTGGAGAGCGATCAAACTCGATGACAGTCAGCAGGACGTATTAAAAGAAGCAAAAGATCAGGGCAAGAACGTTTTCGGTTTAACGATCAAGATCCAGGAAGCCTGCATCTTAAAGGCTGCAAGAGCATTCCTTGTATTTAAGGCATTGGAAGAGCTCGGAGAGATCCTTGTTTCCAATCCTTCCGCACAGGACATCGAGGATGAAAAATTTGAATTTTCGTTCAGCCTGATCGTGATCACCGAAAGCAAACTGGAAGATGTGATCGCAGCCTGCAAGTCTGTTTCCGAGATCGAAACAGTAGAAGGCGGAGAGGCTGATCTGAGCAACGCAGCAGCTGCTGCCGACACGGCAGAAGCGGAAGCACCGAAGGAAGAAGCAAAGGAAGAGGAGAAGACAACCGCTCCGGCTCCGGCAGCTTCCACAGCAGTGACGCCGACAGGTACCACAGCACCGGCTCCTGCAGCAGGCGGCGCAAAGAAGCCAGCGGTTTCCAAGCCGATCGTCAACAGAACCGTTCGTGTCGATATTGAAAAACTCGACGTTCTGATGAACCTGGTCAGCGAGCTGATCATTGCAAAGAACTCTCTGGTTGCTGCATCTTCTTCGGAAGGCGAGAACAACGCAGCATTCAATGAGCAGATCGAATATCTGGAAAGTACAACCACCTCCCTTCATGAGTCGGTTATGAAGGTTCGAATGGTTCCAATTGAAAGCGTTGTACAGAAATTCCCTCGTATGGTCCGTGACCTGGCGAAGAAACTCGACAAGCCGATGGAACTGTACATGACAGGTGAAGAGACAGAACTTGACCGTACCGTAGTAGATGAGATCGGTGATCCGCTGATGCATTTGATCAGAAATGCTGCAGATCATGGTCTGGAGTCTGCCGAAGTGCGTAAGGAAAGAGGCAAGCCGGCGACCGGTTCCATCTTCCTGGATGCATATCAGGACGGTAATAACGTTGTCATCGAAGTTCGTGATGACGGTAACGGTATCGATGTAGAAGCCGTAAAGAACAAAGCGATCGAGCGTGGCACGATCACCGAAGAGCAGGCTGCGACCATGACCGACAAAGAGATCATTCAGCTGCTGTTCTTACCGAGTTTCTCCACCGCAAAGAAGATCACAGACGTATCCGGCAGAGGCGTAGGTCTGGATGTTGTAAAATCCAAGATCGAATCCCTGAGCGGTGAAGTTGAAGTAAAGAGCAAACTTGGCGAAGGAAGTACCTGGATCATCAGACTTCCGCTGACACTGGCGATCATTCAGACATTGATGGTTGTAGTCGGTGGCGAGAAGTATGCAATCTCTTTAGGCTCCATTACCACGATCGAGGATATCAATCCGAACGAGATCAAGTATGTACAGTCTAAAGAAGTGATCCACATCCGTGGACAGGTCATCCCGCTGATCAGATTAAACGAGATCCTCGACATCGAGTCCACCAAGGGACCGGATGACAACCTGATCGTTGCAATCGTCAAGAAGGGCGATAAGCTGGCAGGTCTTGTAGTAGATGAACTGCTCGGCCAGCAGGAAATCGTTATTAAGTCACTTGGCAAGTTCATCAATAAGAGCAAGATCATCAGCGGTGCTACAATCCTTGGTGATGGTGAAGTTGCATTGATTCTGGATGCGAATGCATTGATTTAAGGAGGCGAGAAGATGGTAGATGAAAAGACAGTTGCCGAAACAGTGCAGTACGTAGTAATCCAGATCGGCAGTGAACAATACGGTATCGATATCAAATATGTTGACAATATTGTCAGAGTACAGAGAGCAACGCGTGTTCCGAAGGTTCCGGAATACATCCGTGGTGTTATCAATCTTCGTGGTGAGGTCATCCCGATCATGAACGTTCGTCTGAAGATGAACCTGGATGATGTGGAAGATACCAAGAACACCCGTATCATCATCGTAAAATTAGAGCAGCAGGGTATGGTTGGTCTGATCGTTGATGAAGTGAAAGAAGTTCTGACAGTATCATTAGAGGATGTGGATAAGGTTTCTTATGAAAAAGATGAGAAGAGCCACTTCCTGAGCGGTATTGCAAAATACGATAACCGCCTGATCTCTATCCTGGATCTGAATGCGGTTGTATCGGAAGAGAAGGATCCCGCAAAAGAAAAGTAATTTATGAGGCATGTGATTCATCGAATGGGGGCTTTGGCCTTCATTCGATGAATGTGTTGGTAAAGGAGTATCAGGTTTCCTTTGCCGGAATTGGGTGAATAGCAATGGGTGAAGATTTTACATTAGACGACATGACAACAGAGTACATGGACGTCCTGAAAGAACTGGGCAATATCGGTGCCGGTAATGCAACAACCGCTCTTGCATCGATGCTGCAGGAAAGAATCGATATGAAGGTTCCGCAGGTGCAGATGCTTACGTTCCAGGAAGTCGGTGCGGCGATCGGCGGTGAAGAGACCGTTATGGCCGGTGTATATCTGCTTGTCGAGGGGGATATCCAGGGAAGTATGATGTTCCTTTCCCGCAAGACAACTGCAAAGCATCTTGTGAATCAGATGATGATGGGAATGGGCCATCCCGAACTGGATGAATTTGATGAAATGGAGATGAGCGCATTAAAGGAGCTTGGTAATATCATGACCGGTTCTTATCTGAATGCGTTATCGGATCTGACACATCTTAAGATTTATCCTTCCGTACCGCAGGTTACCATCGATATGGCCGGAGCGATCTTAAGCGTACCGGCAATTGAGTTCGGAACCATCGGCGATAAGATTCTGATTATCCAGACAAATTTCACGGATGATCTGGACATTGACGGTTATTTCATTTTGGTGCCGGATGTGGATTCTTACAAAAAGATTATGTCCTCACTGGGCATGCCGGTTTAATACCGGATGTATCGGGTGAATTCTTAGAGAGAGGGAAGGCGTTCGTTTTCGGACGCTTAAGGATAATACAGTGAGTGAAATAATTCGTGTTGGGATGGGAGATCTGAATATCTGTAAAGCACCACAAGGAATTACCACACTTGGTCTGGGGTCATGCGTTGGCATCGCTGTGCGTGATCCGTCGACCAAAATCGGCGGCATGCTGCATGCCATGCTTCCGGACAGCACGCAGATTCGCAATAATTCCAACATTGCGAAGTTCGTAGATACCGGCATGGATGAACTCGTCAAGAGGATGGTTGCTGCCGGCGCAAATAAGAACAGACTCGAAGCAAAGCTTGCGGGCGGAGCACAGATGTTCCAGTTCCAGAAAAACAATGATCTGATCGGGGTAGGCGAACGGAACGCAGAAGCTGCGGTAAAAAAATTAAAGGCAATGGGAATTCGATTGCTGGCACAGGATACCGGCCTTAACTATGGCCGTACAGTTATTTTTTACCCGGAGACGGGGGTATATGTAATTCGGGCGGTAGGAAAACCGGAAAAGGAAATTTAAGAAACAACCGAGGGGATGACGGGATGAAAAAAAGAAAATTATTACCGGTTTTTATCATGCTTTTGGCAGGTGCAATAGCCAGCATACTGATGGCGATTATGCGGTACGAGATCACTTCTCTGCTGTTGATCGTCTTCATTACGCTGGTTATTTTTTATATTTTGGGCCTTATCCTCATGAAGTTTCTGGATAAGGTTGAAGAACAACAACTTCAGGAAAGTGCTGAAGAAGGCGAAGTGATTGAGAAAGAAGCAGACGAAGATGTTGATACGGACGCTGACGGCGCATCGGTGGGGGAAGGCTTCTATGCAGAGGGCGGATTTGGCGGCACAGGTGCCGATCAAGGCGCTTTTGGCGGTATGGATGACGGTACAGGCGCATTCAATGCCGGTATGGAAGGCGGTTTTGGCGGCGATGTAGGCGACGGTTTCGCAGATGAGGTGGCGGATAACAATGAACGATTCTGAACGCAAAGCGTTATGGGATAATTACAGAAAGACTTCTTCGCCGGAGATCAAAGAAAAGATCATCATCGAGTATGCCCCGCTGGTCAAACTGGTGGCCGGCAGACTGAGCATGTATCTCGGGTACACGGTGGAATATGACGACCTGGTAGGTTATGGCGTGTTTGGACTGATCGATGCGATCGATAAATTCGATTCCGCAAAAGATGTCAAGTTCGAAACCTATGCCAGCCTGCGTATTCGTGGTGCGATCATTGACCAGATCCGCAAGATGGACTGGATCCCGCGTACGGTTCGACAGAAACAAAAGAAGATGGAGAGTGCCATCAAAGCGGTTGAAGCCAGACTTGGCCGACCGGCAACCGATGAAGAGATCGCAGTGGAACTTGGCATTACGGATGATGAATACCTTGACTGGCAGGGCCAGATGAAGGTGACCAATGTTGTTTCTCTGGATGAATTTATGGAGAGCGGCGCTGATGTGCCGAAAGATGCGGCGCCACATTCCGAGACGTTCGATTCTCCGGAAGAGGCGATCGAAAAAGAGGAACTCAAAAAGGTTCTTGCGCAGGCACTCGAACTTTTGACGGATAAAGAAAAGAAAGTGATCCTGCTTTATTATTATGAGGAGCTGACGCTGAAGGAAATTGCTTCGGTTTTAGAGGTTTCCGAGTCCCGTGTATCACAGTTACACACCAAAGGATTACAAAAGATGCGTACCAGGATGG
>JAILPR010000050.1 GCA_024699355.1 Lachnospiraceae bacterium | reverse complement strand
TGTCGGTCAGTTCATAGTCGTTAAAGCGGTTCAGCGCATAGATGAAGCGGTCGGCCATGACTTCGCGGCCCGCAACATTCAGATGCAGATGATCGATGAGGTACTGTGAAGCATTATCTTCATGTACGGTACCGTAGAGATTGTCGACATAAGTAATGCTGTTGTCGAGGCAAACATACATCTCGTGTGTCGTGTAGACAAAGAGTGAGAAGTCTACGTTGTCGATCCGGGAACTGGACTGCAGGGAGCCGTCTTCGGCTACATAGTCGGCGTAGGTCGGACTCATGACGATGATCCGGATGTCCGGACGATACTCTTTGATCAGGGCCACGCCAGCATTTAACGCACCGGAGAAGGTCTTGATGTCGGAGGCATTTTCGTCACTGTAGGGTGATCGCTGGATCAGGTAGTCGCTGGCATCATAATCGATACAAAGGATATCGATCGTATCGTAATCGATCGAGGTTAAGATCTCGATGGCCTCCGTGATATCGGAGGAAACAGACGATAAATCGTTACATGCGGCATCGATGCGGGAGGTATCTCCGAGGGCGATGACCTGCGCGATCGAATAGAAACTGAAGCCGTCCATCGGCTGATCCGAAGAGTAGGCATCCGAGGTCGCCGACATGTAACTGTCTGTGATCGCTGCATTATAAACATTGGTGGCACCGGTCTTTAACTGAATGATGTTGGCCAGATTATCATCTGCACCGTAGTCATCGGCAAAGGCTGCGTTTCCGACGCAAAGGATATTTAAGTCGCCGTCATTGTTGGTGCGGCCGGCGTCTAAATTGGTCGCATCGAGGGCAACGATGGAATCGCTCGGTTCGGTATCAAACGCCGTGGAATTCTCGGAGTCGGAGGTGTCGATCTTGATCCCGATGTTCCAGATGCCGAGTTTGATCAGCGAGATCAGGGCGATCAGTGCGATCACAATAAGCAGAATAATGTTGATGGTCACCATTCTGGCGAGTTTCTTTTTGCGTTTCTTTTTGCGCCGCTTTTTCGAAGCCGTGGCTTTTCGCGGACGCGGCGCATCCAAGTCATCGTATGCAGCACGGGAGCGCTGCGGATGCTGTTGCGGGGAAGGGCGGCGTCTGTGCTGCGCGGAGGCGGAAGCGGTGCGGTGCGCAGAGGATGCAGCGTGATGCACTGAATCTTCTCTCTCCTGCCGGGCAGGCGCATCGGCAATCGTTTCCGGTTCTTCGGCAAATTCGTCTTCCGCAGATACCGGATCGATATCCTCCCTCACGGAATCGTCGCGGATAATGATCTTATCTTGATTGTTTTCGTTCATAAAAATCTCCTGAAACAAGGTGAATACCCTACAATACAGGGGGAAAACCCCGTATTTATATCATAAGGGCAAGTTCGGTTTTATTGTACTGATTCCCTACCAAGAATGCAAATGAACAATCTTTGAAATCTTTGCAGCTGTTTTTTGAGATGAATCAAAACCATTTTTGGTTTGAATACATCTCATGTATGGAGCGGTCATTTGCTTGAATGCTGTAGCCAAAAATGGTAAAATCTATCTAATCATGTGCAATTTTAAGATGGTGGAGAGGAACTGAAGAAAAATGGGGTTTTTCACAAAAAGTGGAAAAAGAACAACGAAGCATAAACACGGCAAAGGAGCTGCCGGAAAACGTAAAAATCTGCAGCGTTGGGAACTGGAAGAAGACTGGGGCGACCTCGAGGAAGAGGACGTCTATTATGACGGATACGAAGATGAATACGTAGACGAGTACGCAGACGAGTACGAAGAAGACGAATACGCAGACGGGTACGAAGAAGACGGATACGAAGAAGCGTACGAGGATCAGTACGGGGATGAAGCGGAATACGTAGACGGGTACGAAGAAGATCCGGAAGAATATTACGAAGAGGAAGGCTACGGAGATTATGATGATCCGGATGCGGCGTATTATGCAGAGGAAGAGCCTGCCGGTGATGATCCGGATGCAGGTGGCTTTTCGGAAGATCTGACCAATACGGCAGCACTGGGGCTGGAATCGCTCGATGACGACTTCTTTGGCAGAGATCGTTATGCGGAAGGGCCTTACGAAGAAGGACTTTACGAAGAAGAACCTTACGAAGAAGAGGCCTATGAGGAAGCCTATGAAGAAGAGGCTTACGACGGGGACGGCTATGAGGAGGCATACTATGACGATGCAGCCTATGAAGAAGATGCGTATGGCACTGTAAGCGGGAAGCGCGGAACAAAGCACCATCGGAATTCTTCGGGCAAACAGCGTAGCAAGGCACATCAGGCGTCCGGCACAAAGTCCCGTAAAAGCAAACACGGCAGGAAGCACAAAGGTGCCGGGATCGCCGCGATCATCGGGGATCGTCTCGGTGAGATGGGCGCCGTGGATAAGGTACTGTTGCTGACAGCGGTTGCGGTATTTGTCTGCATTGTACTGGTGGGCGGCGCGATCATGGCGGTACGTTCGGTGGATCAGCAGGTATCTTCTTTTGCCGAGGTCGGCAGTGATCTTTCCGGGGTCAACGTCATCGGCGAGAGCGGATTGATCGCCATGAACATGGCGAAGCTGACCGCGGTGGAAGCCGGCGAGATCGAGTCTTCCGATTCCACGGAAGGCATCGTGGTCGAAGAAGAAAATGCGCAGATCACGGTTTCATTAAAGGCAACGAGTATCGTCAAAGATTTAAAACTGAAATTTGTCAACGATACGACCGGAAAACTGATCGCCAATGTACCGTTTGAAGTAACGGTGACCGATCCGAGCGGAACGACGTCCACCTGGACCGATGACGATAAGGACGGCATCATTTATAAAAGTGAGATCAGCGGCGGCACCTATAAAGTCGCAATGGTCGATCTGAGCAGCACCTACGAGAATTACACCTTCAGTACTTCCACCAAGAGTATTGAAGTATTATCACAGATCGCCTATAAGACGGTCGATGTCAGTGAAGAAGTCAAGACAGAGGCGGAAGTCAATGTTTCCGTAGAGGATACCGAGGTTGACACCAAGACCGAATCCGAACTGACGGATACGGTACCGTTTCTGGAGTCCACTTCTTCCACGAGCACGACCGGATATAAGGAGATCGATAAGAGTACGATCACCGATCCGTCGACTTTAACATCGGCGGTCAAAGGCAGTGCACTGAGTATTCAGGCGGTGGCGATGGTATCCGTGCCTGCGACTTCAACGACTACGAGTGTCGATAGTTATGCGGTAACCCTGGATTCTTCCTCGGCATCCGTTCAGGCCGAAAAGAGTGTGACACTGACGGCAACGGCGAAAAAAACAACGACGACCACCACGGTGACTACGTCGGAGGAAGTCTCCGGAAATGACAGTTCCGAAGAAACAACGACCGAGACTACAACGACGGACGTCACAAGCAGTGTGACTTTTAGCTGGTCGTCTTCCAATACGAGCGTGGCAACGGTTGACAGCAGCGGTAAGGTCACGGGTGTGGCGACAGGTACGGCAACGATTTCCGTGACGATCAAAGGACAGACCTGCGATGCGGCAACCTGCAGTGTGACGGTATCGGATGCGGATTCCCTGACGGTGAGTCCGACCTCTCTGAGCGTCCAGGTGGGTGCAACGGCAACTTCTACCGCTACAACGGTACCGAGTTCCGCAACCATCAGTAAAGTTGCAAGCTCCAACACCTCGATCGCAACGGTCAGCTATTCCGGCAAGACCATTACGGTAAAAGGTGTGAAAGCCGGAACCTGTAACATCACGGTTACCGACAGCAATTCCAAGACTGCGACGATCGCGGTAACGGTAGCAGCCAATTCCGTGACGGTAAGTCCGACCTCCCTGAGTGTGCAGGTGGGCGCAACGGCAACCTCGACTGCAACGACCGTGCCAAGTTCCGCGACCATTAGTAAGGTGGCAAGTTCCGATACGAGCATTGCAACGGTCAGCTATTCGAACAAGACGATTACGGTAAAGGGTGTCAAAGCCGGAACCTGTAACATCACGGTCACGGATAGCAATTCGATGACTGCAACGATCGCAGTAACGGTTTCCGCAAATGCGGTTACCTTAGATCCGACCAGTCTGACGGTTGTGGTCGGAAAAACAGCAACAACAACAGCGACGACCGTGCCGAGCTCTGCGACCATCAGTAAGGTGGCCAGCTCCGATACGAGCATTGCAACGGTCAGCTATTCCGATAAGACCATTACGGTAACCGGTGTGAAAGCAGGAACCGCAACGATCACGGTTACGGACAGCAATTCCCAGACCGCGACCTGTGCGGTAACGGTCAAAGTCAGTGCGGCGGCGGATACATCGACCAAACTGAAGGATAAGAGCGGTAATCAGGTTTACGTATTGGACAACGGTTCCTATCGCGAAGCAGTCTATGCGGACTACTTTACGTTCAGCAATTTCTATATTGCGACATCGACCACCGTTTATACCGGCTGGCAGAGCTTAAACGGCAATACGTATTATTTCCTGGCGGACCACACCTATGTTACGGGAGAGCAGGTCATCCAGGGTGCCAAATATACCTTCAACAGTGACGGTATCCTGCAGACGGGATCCGGACTTTTGGGTATCGATGTTTCCAAGTGGAACGGCTCGATCGACTGGGCATCGGTTAAGAATTCCGGTGTATCGTACGTCATCATCCGATGCGGATATCGTGGTTCTTCCAGCGGTGCGTTGATCGAAGATCCGAAGTTCGCGTCCAATATCAAAGGTGCGACCGCGGCAGGCTTAAATGTCGGCGTATATTTCTTCTCTCAGGCCATCAGCGAAGCGGAGGCCATCGAAGAAGCATCCATGGTCAACAGCCTGATCAGCGGGTATTCGTTAAAGTATCCGGTTTTCATCGATGTGGAAGCAAGTAACGGCCGCGGTGATACGATCGATGCATCGACACGTACGGCAGTTTGCAACGCCTTCTGCGCGACGATCCAGAACGCCGGCTACAAAGCAGGTGTATATTCCAACAAGACCTGGCTTGCGCAAAAGATGAACGTCAGTGCACTGAGCAACTACAAGATCTGGCTTGCACAGTATGCATCGGCGCCGACCTATTCCGGCAGCTATCAGATCTGGCAGTACAGCTCCAAAGGTTCTGTTGCCGGAATATCCGGAAACGTGGATATGAACCTGAGCTATTTAGGATATTAAAATAAACGATGCCGGCAGCACATGGTGTTGCCGGACATCTGAATGTTATGGAGGACATATGAGAACTTATCTTGTAACAGGAGGAGCCGGATTCATCGGTTCCAACTACATTCATTACATGTTCCGCAAATACGATCACGAGATCCGCATCATCAACGTGGATGTGCTGACCTATGCCGGTAATTTAGAGAATCTGCGTGACATTGAAGATCGCGATAACTATACGTTTGTCAAAGCGGATATCTGTGACAAAGAGGCAATCTCCAGGATCTTTGCGGAAAACGATATCGACCGCGTGGTTCATTTTGCGGCGGAAAGCCACGTAGACCGCAGTATCAAGAATCCTGAAGTGTTTGTACAGACCAATGTACTTGGTACGGCAGTCATGCTGAATTGTGCAAAGGCTGCATGGGAGCTGCCGGACGGCACGTTCAAAGAGGGAAAGAAATTCCTGCATGTTTCCACGGATGAAGTATACGGTTCCTTATCCGATCCGGATGATTATTTCTATGAGACAACACCGTATCAGCCGCACAGTCCGTATTCGGCAAGCAAGGCATCATCCGACATGCTGGTAAAGGCGTATATGGATACGTATCATTTCCCGGCCAACATCACCAACTGCTCCAACAACTACGGACCTTATCAGTTCCCGGAGAAGCTGATCCCGTTGATCATCAACAATGCACTGCACGGCAAAAAGCTTCCGGTATACGGTGACGGTAAGAATGTTCGTGACTGGCTCTTCGTGGAAGATCATGCCAAAGCGATCGATATGGTACAGGAGAAGGGCAGACTGTTCGAAACCTACAATGTCGGCGGACATAATGAAAAGCAGAACATTGAGATCATTCATATCATTCTGGATACCCTGCAGGAGATGCTGCCGGAAGGCGATCCGCGCAAGGCACTCGTATCCGAAGATCTGATCACCTATGTCGAGGATCGTAAGGGCCATGACCGCAGATATGCGATCGCACCGGATAAGATCAAGGCAGAGATCGGCTGGGAGCCGGAGACGATGTTCAAAGAAGGCATCAAAAAGACCATTGCATGGTATTTTGAGCACGAAGACTGGATGAACAACGTGACCAGCGGTGATTATCAGAAGTATTACGAGAAGATGTATACCGTTTAATCCCGCGCGGGAGGCGGTTTGAAAATTCGTTACGAGGAGAAAGAAATGAAGGGCATTATTCTTGCCGGAGGATCCGGCACGAGACTGTATCCGTTAACCAAAGCAATTTCCAAGCAGATCATGCCGGTCTATGATAAGCCGATGATCTATTATCCGCTTTCCACGCTGATGCTGGCGGGAATCCGTGATATCCTGATCATTTCGACCCCCAGAGATCTGCCGGTATTTGAAGAACTGTTCGGCACCGGCGAGCAGCTGGGACTGAATTTTTCTTATGCGATCCAGGAGCAGCCGAGAGGTTTGGCGGAAGCCTTTCTGATCGGTGAGAAATTTATCGGAAATGATGCTGCGGCACTGGTATTGGGCGACAATATCTTCTACGGCCAGAGCTTCAGTAAATTGCTGCGCGAGGTGGCAACCCGTGAAAAGGGCGCGACCATTTTCGGATACTATGTACGTGATCCGCGTGAGTACGGCGTTGTGGAATTCGATGAAAACGGCAAGGCTCTTTCCATTGAGGAAAAGCCGGAGAAACCCAAGAGCAATTATGCCGTTCCGGGTCTGTATTTCTATGACAATGATGTCGTAGAGATCGCCAAGAACGTGAAGCCGTCAGCACGTGGTGAGATCGAGATCACCAGCATCAACAATGCGTATCTGGAGCGCGGCGATCTGCGTGTCGAGACGATGGGCCGAGGCTTTGCATGGCTGGATACCGGAAATCATGATTCTCTTCTGGATGCTTCAAACTTTGTGGCAACCTTCCAGAAGAGACAGGGACTGTATGTCTCCTGTATCGAAGAAATTGCGTATAAGCGTGGATTTATTGATCAGAAGCAGCTGTTAAAGCTGGCTGAGCCACTGATGAAGACCGATTACGGTAAATATTTGGTAGAGGTTGCAAATGGACTCTAAATGGCGGAGCAGAGCAATTCTAATTTCGCTGTTGATGATCCTCCTGACACTGGGTATCGTGGGCCTGAGCAATGCCGGTAAGATCCGGACGCTCCTTGGCGAGGAGGATACGGTCACCGAAACCGCGGAAGTGTCAAACGGTGACCTGACATCACCCACCTCCGAAATTGTCACAGGAAGTTTTCAGGAAGGCTTTGCGGGATCGGATCCCGCAGGGCAGCTTGGAGACTCCCTTTCGGCGTTTTGGGAGGATGAAACATTTTTTGACCGGGAGAAATCGGAGTTTGAGAAAATGATGGAGCAGGAGGATGAGAATGAGAATCGCCTCTACTTCATCATTACGTCTGTAGAGCATGATATGCGGATCCAGATCGTGAACTTCGACAATCAGGTGATCACGGGCGTACCGTTTGTGGTCAACGTGCGCGGCCAGGGCAGTTATCAGGATGCAGACAAGGACGGTGTCGTCTATGTCAGCGGTCTGTCTGCCGGAAAATATGCCGTATCTCTCGATCCGGCGGAAGGCTACAGCGTGCCGGAGGAAACGACGGTTTCGGTGAAAGCCAAAGTGGAATATACACCGATCGAAGACATTTCGCTGCTGATCAAGAGCGAAGATGAGATCGATGTATCACAGGAAGATACAGGGATCACAAACGCGCTGGAAGAAGCGGACGATACCGAAATGACGGATCTGATCGATCTGGCGGAAATGGACAGCGACGGAAGTCTCGGCATTGATGTTTCGAAATGGAACGGCGAGATCGATTGGGAAGCTGTGCGCGATAACGGGATCACGTTTGCCATCATTCGTGCCGGATATCGCGGATCTGCCAGCGGTGTGATCGTTGAGGATCCGTATTTTGAACAGAATATCAAGGGCGCGATGGGCGCCGGTTTAAATGTCGGGGTATACTTCTTTACACAGGCGACCGGCGAAGTGGAAGCGGTGGAAGAAGCCAGCGCCGTTTTAAAACTTTGTCAGAATTACCGCTTGCAGCTCCCGATCTATATCGATACCGAAGGCGCCGGCGGAAACGGGCGCGCGGATCATCTGGATATGGAGACGAGGACCACGGTCTGTGATGCGTTCTGCAAAACGATCGAGAGCGCCAATATCGATAGCGGAATTTACGCCAGCAAGAACTGGTATATCAACAATTTAAATATGAATGAACTTGATCCGTACCGGATCTGGCTTGCGGAGTACAGAAAAACGCCGACGTATGAAGGAAATTATCATATGTGGCAGTATACTTCGTCCGGCAGTGTCGACGGCATCGCCGGCAGAGTCGATCTGGATATTTGGTACGGAGACAGATAAGGAGGAACAAAGAGAGCAACATGGGAAAGATCACGGTAGAGACTTGTGAAATTGAAGGGTTAAAGATCATCACACCGAGCGTATTCGGCGATCAGCGCGGATATTTCATGGAGACCTATAATTACAACGATTTTAAGGAGGCAGGGATCGATCAGGTCTTTGTACAGGACAATCAGTCCGCTTCCAGAAAGGGTGTACTTCGCGGTCTGCATTTCCAGATCAACTTCCCGCAGGATAAACTGGTACGCGTGATCAAAGGTGAGGTTTATGATGTTGCGGTGGATCTGCGTGAAGGTTCTAAAACCTTCGGAAAGTGGCACGGAGAGCTGCTGAGCGCAGAAAACAAGAAACAGTTCTTTATTCCGAAGAACTTTGCACACGGATTTCTGGTATTGTCCGATGAGGCAGAGTTTTGCTATAAGTGTACGGATTTTTATCATCCGAATGATGAGGGCGGTCTTTACTACGCAGATCCGGAGATTGGCGTAACATGGCCGATCCCTGAGGGAATGGAGCTGATCCTTTCCGAGAAAGATACCAAGTGGAGCGGCTTATCGGCTTATCTGAAAGAGCGCGCAGCAAAGTAAGGAAAGAGAAGAGATCGTTCATGGGAAAGAAGTTTCATTTATCTAAGCGGGCGGGCATCGGCCTGTTTTGTACGGCAGCACTGATCATTGCGGTACTGACGCTGCTGCACACCAATCCGCTTGCGGACCCGCAGGATGAATTTTATAAGAAGATCATTGCATGTCTGCTGATCGTTGCGGCGTGCGTGATCTTTATCCGTTTTTACGACAAGATCACCAGTCTGCCGGTGGAACTTTATGAGAACCGCCAGCTGATCTGGAGACTGGCCAGAAACGATTTTAAAAAGCGCTATGCCGGATCATATCTCGGCATGGTGTGGGCACTGGCACAGCCTGTGGTCACTGTCGTGATGTACTGGTTTGTCTTTGATAATTTCTTCGGGCAAAAGGCACAGCTCGTCTCTTACGGGATCGAGATGCCGTATGTACTGTATCTGACCGCGGGTCTGGTACCGTGGTTCTATTTCACCGAGGCGTGGCAGAACGGAACAACGGCCCTGCTGGAATACAACTACCTGGTAAAGCAGGTGGTCTTTAAGATCAGCATCCTGCCGATCATCAAGATCGTGGCAGCTACATTTGTGCACCTGTTCTTTGTGGTGGTCATGCTTGCGGTCGCTGCCATGTATGGCGTTTATCCGACGATTTATACAATCCAGATTATATATTTCAGCGCTTGCATGTTCTTTTTTATCCTGGGACTTTCGTATGCGACCTGTGCACTGGTCATCTTTTTCCGGGACCTGACACAGATCATTGCCATCTTCCTGCAGGTAGGAATGTGGGCAACACCGATCCTTTGGAACATTACCATGTTAGATGATAAACCGGTCTTACTGCGGATCATCA
Source organism: Lachnospiraceae bacterium (assembly GCA_024699355.1). Classification (GTDB taxonomy): domain Bacteria; phylum Bacillota; class Clostridia; order Lachnospirales; family Lachnospiraceae; genus SIG336. The sequence continues at coordinate 7,703 of JAILPR010000050.1, read as the reverse complement.
AATTGAATCCGCTGGTGTATATCGTCAACGGCTATCGCTCCGCACTGGTGGAGCAGACCTGGTTCTTTGAAGATTTTTACTCGACCATCTACTTCTGGATCGTGACGGTGGCCATCTTCGGACTCGGCGCACTGATCTTCAAACGCTTAAAACCGCAATTTGCGGATGTATTATAGGATAATGGGTATGACAGACACGACACCGATTGCCATCGAAGTAAAGGATGTGCAAAAGATCTACAAACTATATACGCACAGACGTGACCGCCTGACGGAGGCACTGGGCCTGACACGTAAAGTAAAGCACCATGATCATTATGCACTGCGCGGGGTCAGCATGAAGATCCATCAGGGCGAATGTGTCGGGATCATCGGAACCAACGGCTCCGGAAAATCAACGATCCTGAAAATCATAACAGGCGTTTTGACACCTTCCTCCGGTACGGTGACGGTAAACGGTCGGATCTCGGCACTCTTAGAGCTGGGCGCCGGCTTTAACCCGGAATACAACGGCATTGAAAACATTTACCTGAACGGAACGATGATCGGCTTTACCAAGGAAGAGATCGATGCAAAGCTGCAGGACATCCTGGATTTTGCGGATATCGGAGAGTATGTTTACCAGCCGGTTAAGACCTACTCCAGCGGTATGTTTGTCCGCCTGGCCTTTGCCGTATCGATCAACATCGATCCGGAGATCCTGATCGTCGATGAAGCGCTTTCGGTCGGCGATGTGTTCTTCCAGGCAAAGTGCTATCACAAATTTGAAGAGTTTAAAAAGCAGGGAAAGACCATTCTGTTTGTCTCGCATGATCTGAGCAGTATCAGTAAATACTGCGATCGCGTGGTGCTGCTGAACAAAGGAACGCTTTTGGGAGAAGGAACCCCGAAAGAGATGATCGATACCTATAAACGGGTACTGGTCGGACAGTATGAGATCCCGGAAACCAAAGAGGGAGAAAGTCTTCTGGATGATGAAGAGATCCGGGCCAGCGCTGCACAGAGCGCAGATCAGAAGATCGGCGGGACCGAGATGAGCGGCGTGAACCCCGATACCCTGGAATACGGCAGCAAAAAAGCAGAGATCACGGAGTGTTATCTCACGGATGATCAGGGCGTTAAGAGTTCTGCCATCATGAAGGGACAGGACTATACGATCCATATGAAGGTGCAGTTTACACAGGATTGTGCGGCACCGATCTTTGCCTATACGGTAAAGAACATCAAAGGAACCGAGATCACCGGGACCAATACCATGGTGGAGAAAGCGTTTCTGGAGCCGGTGAAGGCAGGGGCTCAAAAGGAGATCACCTTTACCCAGCGGATGAACCTGCAGGGCGGAGAGTATTTACTGTCCTTCGGGGTCACGGGATATGAAGGGGAAGACTTTACGGTATATCACAGACTGTATGATGCGATCAATGTGACCGTCATCTCCGATAAGAACACGGTGGGCTTTTATGATGCCGAGTCCGTGGTCACAGTGAAAGATGTGGCGCCGAAAAAGCGTAAGATCGTACCGTATCGGGCAGATGCCTGAGATTAAGAACAAGTGTAATTGGAGACTATGAGCGAAGAAAACAACTTACAAATCGGAAAAGTAAATCTGGATTTGACATATTATCCTGGTGAGGACCGTTATTGTGACGGGACAATCGAGGATGAATTGTTACAGATCACCAGCGGATATGCGGAGGTGGAGTACCCCCGCATCATCGAAGAGCGCAAGCAGTGGGAGATTCTGTATCATCTTTCTTCTCAGCGGGAGAATATCGTGGAGTGGCTGCCGATCGACCGGCATATGAAGGTGCTGGAAGTCGGCGCGGGCTGCGGTGCGATTACCGGTGCCCTGGCACGAAAAGCCGGTCATGTGACAAGCGTGGATCTCTCGCTCAAACGTAGTAAGATCAATGCCTATCGTCACAGTGAACTGGGAAACATCGAGATCCGGCTGGGCAATTTCCAGGATGTGGAACCGTCTCTGGATACCGATTATGATTACATTTGCCTGATCGGCGTCTTTGAATATGCACAGGCGTATATCGAGGAGGATCCGCAGAGCGGAGAGACCAAATTTGAACGCTTCTTAAACATCATGAAGAAGCACTTAAAGGCGGATGGCAGGATCGTGATCGCCATCGAGAATCGCTTCGGCTTAAAGTACTGGGCGGGCTGCAGAGAAGATCACCTGGGAACATTCTTCAGCGGTCTGGAAGATTACCCGCAGGAGGGGCCGGTCAAGACCTTTACCAGAGCGGGGCTGGAAAAGATCTTTAAGAGGTGTGATGCCGGGAACTATCAGTTCTTTTATCCGTATCCGGATTATAAGTTCATGCATACCCTCTACTCGGATGCCTATCTTCCGAAGCAGGGTGAACTGTCAGATAACATGCGTAATTTTGATAGAGACCGCATGGTACTGTTTGATGAAAAGAAGGTGTTTGACAGCATTATCCGCGATGGAAAGTTTGCAGACTTTTCCAATTCTTATCTCGTGGTATTGGGGCCGGAAGTTTCGACCCAGTATGTGAAGTATTCCAATGATCGCCAGCCGGAATATCAGATCCGGACCGAGATCTGTGCGGAAAACCGATTGGGGTACCAGGAACAGGAAGTGGCGGAGCAGGGCAGGAGCCTGTTACAGAGGATCGTTCGTAAATTCCCGATGTCTTTGCAGGCTTCCGAGCATATCCGTGCGATCGGCACGGCCTATACGTCTCTTCGGGATCGCTATAAGGATTCCGATCTGAAGATCAACCGTTGTCATCTGGTGGATGTCAAAGAACAGATCTATGACAGCAAGCTTGCTGACAGTGTGAACGTCACGGAGATCAAGCCCTATGTGGAGCTGGAATATCTGGATGGCGTGACGCTCGAGGAACTGATGGATGAGTGCCTGCTGCATGACGATCAGGATGCCTTCATGACACTTTTGGCGCGTTATGTGGAACTGGTGGATTTTCATAATGAACAGCCGGTGGCGGATTTTGACATGATCTTTGCCAACATCATCCTGACGGTGAAAGATCCGTACAAACCATTTGATCCGTTGCAGAATGCAGTTTGGAATCTGATCGATTATGAGTGGACGTTCGGAAAGCAGATGTCGACCAAGGAGTTGGCGTTCCGTGCGATCTATTGCTATATTCTGGAAGATAAAAAGCGGGAAAAATTAAACCTCGACCGTGTGGTGGAAGCCCTGGAATTAACCGATGAGGAGATGGAAGGGTATCGCGAGCAGGAACTGTCGTTCCAGCGTTTTGTCACGGGCAATCACCGGTCCATGACGGAACTGCGTGATCTGATGCGTCATGAATGTCATGATCCGCAAAAACTCCTGCAGGATGTAGCGGAATTTAAAGGCAGGGTCGGTGTACAGGTGTACGAGGACCACGGCGCGGGATATCGCGAAGAGGAGTCTTATTTCCTGAAAAATGTGGAAGAAGACGGGGCAGGCAGATCGGTAGAACTGACCTTCCCTGCGGATGTCTCCCAGATCCGTATCGATCCGGCCATGACCTGCTGCATTGTGACATTTCAGCACATCTCATTAAACGGGCAGGAACTGATCCTGGGCGGAAAGCATGCGCAGATCACGACCAACGGCTATCCGATCGGAGAGCAGACCTATGCCTTCACAACCGGGGATCCGAATGTCAACATCAGCTTCTGCAATGAAGAAGGCAGATTTGTCGGAAACGGGGATGTAACGTTGGAAGCAGCATGGGAAATTACCGAGCTGACGGAGCAGATGGCAAAGCAGATTGAAACTGCGCACCAGCCCAAGAGGAGGTTCTTTCATTGAGTTTTAGTCCAAAGAGAGCGCTGCAGGCGCTGATGGTCGCAAAGCGGCACAGTCTTTATGAAGCGTGCATTGCAAAGCAGACGATTTCGGCAGAAGCGTATCTGGCGCTTCGAAGAACAGCATATTTACAATCCCTGAAAGAGAAGGGGGCAAATGCGAAAGCTTGTAAGGTTAAAGTGATCCCATATACGTTTTTTTCGCAGGCAGGCGCCTTCTCAAAACTGGTGCAGACGGATACGGATCTGTTCCTGTTTACGGGGAATGCGGAGAAATTGACGGCAGATGCGGTGGAGATTACATCTGCCTTCTTTTCGTATCATGAGGATTGCAGGATCGCCTATGCGGATGAATGTGCGTATCTCAAACCGGACTGGTCTCCGGATACGCTCCTTTCGTTCTTCTACTTCGGCAACGTCGTAGCTGTTCGAAAATCCGCGCTGACAGAGTGCTTGCCGGAGCTGGAAGCATTTGAAGGAAAAGAAGCAGAGAACTATCATATCGAGCCGACTTCGGCGCCGCAGATGATCAAAAGAAACCTCGGGGCGGAAGTTCCGGTGATCCTTCCGGAGGATCGCATGATCGGTGCATACCGTAAGCTCTATCAGATGACGCTGTGTGTGATCGATCGGGCCGAGCGTGCCGGACATATCGAAGCAGCGATTTATACCGGTGAAGAAGAGGATACCTGGGGATCGGAAGCAGTCTTTGCAGATCTGAAGAGAGGACATCGCTATTCGGACCCGGAGAGTGTGGAAGGCATTGGTAAAGTATCGGTCATCATCTTATCCAAAGATCATCCGACCATCTTGTCACACTGCATTCACTCACTCAGAGAATGTACCGACTATCGGAACCTGGAAATCATTGTTCTGGACAATGGTAGCAATGCTAAAAATAAAATGCTGATTGAACAAATGAGAGATCAGCTGAAGCCGGAATACTCCTTCCGCTACATCTATCAGCCGCAACCGTTTAACTTCTCGCGCCTTTGCAACATCGGCACGACCTATGCGACCGGCGACTACTATCTGTTTCTGAACGATGATGCGGAAGCCGTGCAGACGGACTGGCTCGACATCATGTTAAAGAAGGCAGTCAAGCCTTATGTCGGTGCAGTCGGATGTAAACTGCTCTATCCGGATCAGACCTCGATCCAGCATGCCGGCGTGACCAACATTCATTTGGGACCGGCGCACAAGCTGCAGATCGGGTTTAACAAACTGCAACATTATCACGGCTGGAGTCATGCGGCGGTAAATACCGCAGGCGTGACCGGTGCCTGCCTGCTGATGCGTAAGGACGTCTATGAGCAGGTCGGCGGATGGAATGAAGAACTGGAAGTCGCATTTAACGATGTCGAACTCTGCTTTCATATCCTGGATCTGGGCTATCAGAATGTTTGCTGTAATCAGATGCATTTGTTGCACCATGAATCCATCAGTCGCGGATCGGATGCGGGAAAGAAAAAACTGAACCGTCTGCATCGCGAACGCGATATTTTATACGGACTGCATCCGAAGATGTGGAACTATGATCCGTATTACAACAGAGCGTTTGAAACCGATATGATGGATCGGGAGTTTACGCTGGGCAATCGATTCTCGGAACAGCGCTGTTCACACAAGGGTGTGCCGCAGCAGATCAACGGGCAGATCGATCCGGCATGGCACAATGAGGTGCTGCGCAGCGGTATCGAGTTTGCGGGAGACGGGGCACTGTGGAAGCGCGGAAAAGTCGGTAACGGCGACTATTATGTGCAGGGCTGGTACTACGCCATGCAGGTTGATAACAGCCGTTATGAAGTCAGCCTGATCCTGAAAAAGATCGATGATACACAGGATGAGATCGAGTTTACGCAGGATGTGAGCGGGGATCTCTGGAAGGTTCCGTTAAAACGGATCTTCCGTCCGGACTGGAACGAACTGTTGACCACCATCGATCATCCGGGGCTCTCGGGAATGAGTGTCTGGTTTGACCGTACGGCGATTCCGGAGGGAGAGTATCTGCTCGGATATTTCTGGGAAGATACCTGTTCGAGACAAAAGATGTATGACCTGACGGCCGAGACGTTAAAAATCGTTCATGCCGTAACACCGGATACAGGTGCGGAGAATGGAAAAGACCTATGATTGGAGTGCCTATTATCAGGAGGCGCTGAAGAGACAAAAGAAAGAAAACCGAAAGCTTGCGAGCGAACTGAGTGACATGCAGGCAAAGCAGGAAATGCTTGCGGCCAAATATACCAAATTTACCTCCGGGGCATTCGGAAAGGTTCTGCATGCCTCGACACTTCCGAAGCGCGCGATCAAAAAACTCCTTGGACGATCCGCAGGAGGTGCGCGCGTTACGGGGGAGACGGTCGAAGCGACACACCCCCTGTATCTGGCCTATGAAGAGAAACTGGCTTCGCAGAAATATGCCTATCGGGAATGGATCAGAGAGATCGAGGTAGCATTGCCGCAGATCGGGAAAGCACCGGAAGGCGCAGTAGAGGTACTCTCCTTTGCGGAGTTTGCATCAAACCTTCTTGCGGGGGATCTTTGGGAGAATGAGGCGAAGGTGCTGATGGTCGCAGAAGATCCGGCGGCACTTTCAGACGATGCCTGCGGGGCTGCATGGGCATATTTTGCAGCGCACCCGTCTGCGAGACTTTGGTATGCGCAGGAAGATCAGATCGATTTATCCGGAGAACGGACTTTGCCGTGGTTTAAACCGCGCTGGTCGCCGGAGACCCTGATCTCCTTCTTTTATTTTGGCAGTTTTGCGGCATTTCGCAGTGAAACACTTGGGAAATGTCGTGAACTTCTGACGGAGGTTTGCGCGCAGTGTTGTAACGATCTGGAGCAGGATGCCCGAAGCGTCGTCTATGCGGCCTCTCTGGCACTGGCGTTTGCGGATATGGATGCCTTTGCGGTCGATACGACCGGACAGGGGATGTGCGAGGAAGTCTGCGGACTGACCGACAGGATCCTCTATCACCGTGCAGCCACGGGCAGCGGTCAGGAAGATGCTTGTCAGCCGGAGAATGCAGCAGATCCTTTGAAAGTGAATGCGGCACCGCAATCCCCGGAGCCTGTCGTGCTGGAGACGACCAATTCGATGGATTATGCCTCCTGCCCGCAGTACTTTGGCTATGAGGCACGCTTCGTTCCAATCAAGCAGGCGGTGCTGCGGCGACTTGGCATTCAGACCAGAGCGTTATTTACCAGTGCCCCCGATGTCGTCAGCATCGTGCCGGTGCATGATGCAGCGCTGGTATCCATCATCATTCCAAGCAAAGATCATCCCGAGCTGGTGGAGCAGTGTCTGACACAGCTACTGGAAAAGACGACCTATCCGGCATTGGAACTGATCCTGGTGGATAACGGCAGTGGGAATGAGCATCGCAAGCAGATCGAAACAATCACAGCATCCCTTTCCGCGCGGTATCATGTGCGGATCCATTATCAGGTGGAGCCGATGCCGTTTAATTTCTCAAAGATGTGCAATCTGGGAGCGGATGTTGCCAACGGAAAATATCTGCTGTTATTAAATGATGATACCACGGTATGCGAGCAGGACTGGCTGGAGATCATGGTCGGTGAAGCACAGTATCCGGGCGTCGGCGCGGTCGGTGCAAAGCTCTGGTATCCGACGGAGGAGCGAATCCAGCATGCCGGGATCACCAATCTGGCGATCGGACCGTCACATAAGCTGGTCACCTTCCCGGATGATCGGACGTACTACTTTGGCCATAACACCATGAACTATGTGATGAGCGCAGTGACGGCAGCCTGTCTGTTGGTGCGCGCGGATCTCTACCGTCAGGTAGGCGGGATGGACGAGACCATGGCCGTTGCCTATAATGATGTGGATTTGAATTTCAAACTCCTGGAGCATGGGTATCGAAGCGTGCAGCG
>JAILPR010000008.1 GCA_024699355.1 Lachnospiraceae bacterium | reverse complement strand
GAGAGTGTTGCCGCATCTCCCTGCGGCGCTGTTTCGGTGATCACCAGATCAATGCTGGCCGGCTGCTTGTCCCACGATGTGGAAAGATAGTCCATCAGCTGCGTTGCCGATGCCGTTACATCAACCGCATAACCGATCTGACCCTCTTCTACCGTAAATGTCCCGTCACTGCGCGCCAGCATGGCATTGACTGCCGGCTGGTCATATACTGTGCACTGCTCTGTCAGCAGCGTCTCGATCATTTCCTGTTGAAAACTCAGTTCGATCGGATAGATCTGTGCGGATGCTTCCAGGCTCTTTAATGCTTTATAACGCTGTACGATGTTTCCCTGTTTGCCGATTTCGATCGCTTCTTCGATGATCTGCGGATTGCCCCACTGCAGACCTAAATCGGAAGCTGTGACCGTCACTGCGTTTCCGTTTACGGCATTTAATGTAATCTCTGTTGATGAAAGCTGATCCACATAGTCCTGAACCAGGATCGCAGCTTCCTGAGACGTTTTCCCGGACAGATCGATCTCTCCGGCATAAATGCCCTGTTCAATTGTACGCTCTGCCGCCTGCGCGGTTCCCGGCATCGTCACTGCCGCAACCAACGCGATCGCCAGCGCCCCAAACAGATATGTTGCCTTATTCATCTCTTTTACTCAAACCTCAAATCAGATATACTAAAACAGAAGCAAGCATCGCAAATACCAAGAATGCGATGATGATACCTGATACAATACGTTGCCATTTACGATTTCTACGAAACATTTCGTCCCTCCAAAGTGCATCATTCGGGTATGCTTCATAGCCAAAACTACGTCGCAACTCGCTCTAAACTAAAGGATAATTATAAATGAAATTCCCTATGGTTGCAAGTTTCATCCTGTTCGTCATCATGCTTGCCTGGCGCATGCATGTGGTCTCCAAAATGGAGGAAAAAGATGCCTCCGATTTCTTCCAGAACGAACTTGATGCCAACAATACCCGTAAAAAAAATCTGGACACCCTGCCCTATATTTATATTCCCCTCGAGCTGTTCCCGGTCGATACCCTCGACGATGACCGCGATGTTGCTGATTGTATCCGGATCATCAGCGGACTTTGCGATCAGAAGATCTTAAATCTCACCGGCATCACCAACACGCAGCTCAAAATGGAATACGGTGTCTCCAATCTTGACGCCCTCTCGCAATATGATCAGAACTACACCACGCTGGTCACCACCTTAAGCCGTTGGGCCGGACTCCTGTTGAATGAAAACTATCCGCAGCAGGCACAGGCACTGCTCGAGTATGCAGTTTCGATCCAGACCGATATCGCACAGGACTATACGTCTCTTGCAAAACTCTATCTGGCCAATCAGACGCCGGAAAAAATCTCCGGACTTCTGGAACAGGCCTCTTCACTGCGCAGTCCATCCCGTGACCGTATTGTCAGATCACTCCAAAGCCTGCAGGTCGATCAGCTGCTCACTTAGTACGAAGCACCTGAAACAGATACTCTACCAGACGGCTGGCTTCCGATCTCGTCAGGGCTTTGCACTCTGCAGACCCGGGCAACACCCGAATTTGCCCGTCCGGACAGACAAACCTGCGCTCCTCATCGATCAGCCCCTTCTCGGTCATCTGTTTCGAGAGCCGCTGGATCTGCTCCCGCTGTGCTCCCGTCGCAGGTGTATCCCGTTTGATGTTCACCAATACACACGTCGCTTCCGCCTGATCCATCTGCGGAAATTCCTCACACATTTTCAGATATAAATATCCATTTGCTCTGGCATCTTCCAGCGCCCGATGTGCCTTGATCGGAATCCGATAATGTGCACACAACGCGCCAAGTTGCCTGCTCTCTAAGGTCGGCAACAGTTTTCTTGACCAGGTCAGCGTATCGATCGCAGCGACAGAAAAATGGATCTTTTGCATGGCAAACGCACGCTTTAACATTGCGACATCGCCCCTGATCCGATGGCCGACCAGCGGATCATTTCCCAGAAAATCCCGCAGCTGTTCCGCGATCTCCGAAAACAGCGGTGCATTTTGCAGATCTTCATTACGGATCCCTGTCAGCTCGATGATCCTCTCCTCCAGCATCCGCTGTGGTTGAATCAAGGAATGGTACTCCGCACACACCGCACCGTTTTGAAAGCGCACGGCCCCGACCTCTATGATCCGATCATTCTTTTCATTTAATCCTGTCGCCTCCAGATCCAGCGCCACAAATGTATTCAGCATTTTTTCCTCTCCGCATATTCGATACAATACTTCTGCAAAAAGCACTCCTGGCAGAGCGGATTCTGCGCCTTGCAAATGCTTCGTCCATGCGCAATGATCTGTAGATTCCACGCGATCCACCGATCTTTGGGCAGTTCCTTCATGAGGTCATATTCCACCTTCTCCGGATCACTCTCTTTCGTCAACCCCAGACGCCTGGATATACGCTTTACGTGCGTATCCACAACGACACTCGGCTCTCCGTAGATATTTCCGCGGATCACATTTGCCGTCTTTCTCCCGACTCCCGGGAGGGCCGTCAGCGCATCAATGTCGCTTGGCACTTCTCCCCCATAACGCTCTAACAGTTGTCTGCAGCAGGCAATGATATTTTTTGCCTTATGGTGATAGAATCCCGTCGAATGAATGGCCTCTTCCAGTTCTTTCTGATCCGCACCGGCCAGTGCCTCCACCGACGGATACTTTGCAAACAGTGCCGGCGTTACCATATTCACACGCGCATCGGTACACTGTGCGCTTAAGATCGTTGCGATCAGTAACTGCCAGGCATTCTCATGATCCAGATAGCATACGATATCACTTCCATAGGCCTGCTCCAACAGTGCCAAAATTTCACCGGTTCTTTTCTTCATTCTTCATAATCCTTTGTTTTCCGCGTAGTTACGGGCTTTATCGGCATTTTGTCCCAAAATTATAATGCCACTTTTTAGATACTTAAAAACTTTGAAGCAGTTGTGTTTCTTCACAAACTCCTTTATATTGTATCTCTTTTTGCGGTCTTTTCCTATATTTTGTAGTTTTTCTCATTTCCTTCTTTCTTGTTAAAAAATTGTCGCGTTCTGTGAAAACCCTCTTGAGTTTCCTCTACAGTTTGCTATAATCATCTCGTTTTCGACATCTGTGCTTGTACATCTAAGGACACATCTATCGGAGGAGCGCCATTCTATTGCCCCTTCATCTGCCGGTTCTCGGAAAAAATTTGCTATGAAACGACAAGAAAAGACAGGTGCGAAAGCATCTGTCTTTTCCTTTTCGTCTGTTACTGACGATCCACATATTGTAAAAATCTACGAAAGGCTTTGATTCCTGCCTCATCTCTCTTATAAACACCGGCGCACTCCAAAACTTTCATAAAGACTTTACCGATTTCTTCCTGCAGAATTTCATCGATATTATCGGCATTGATGTCCTGATAACCGGCCTTGATCTCATCGACCCAATCTGCGTGTTTTTCGAGCACTTCATCCCCGCGCAACTCTTTGCCGCTCAGGATCGCTTCTTTGACCTGCTCCATCTCTTTCTTCAATCTCGAAGGCAATACCGCAAGACCCATCACTTCAATCAAACCGATATTTTCCTTCTTGATATGGTGAAGTTCTGCATGCGGATGATACAGTCCCAACGGATGCTCCGGTGTGGTCAGGTTATTGCGCAGCACCAGATCCAGTTCAAATTTGCCGTTGCTGAATCTTGCGATCGGCGTGATCGTATTGTGCTTCTCGCCATCGGTCTCTGCAAAGATCACGGCTTCTTCATCCGTATAGCCCCTCCAGGCCTCCAGAATTTTATCTGCAAGCGCAATGATCCTGCGCGGATTCTCATCACGAAGACGAATAACGGACATCGGCCATTTCACACAACCTGCTTCGATCTCTTCAAATCCCTTGAACATCCATGCTCTCTCGATCCCGGCTTTGGCCATGGCAAAATCATAATGACCGCCCTGAAAATGATCATGGCTTAAGATTGATCCGCCAACGATCGGCAGATCCGCATTGGATCCTACAAAATAGTGCGGGAATTGCTTTACAAAATCAAACAGCTTTACAAAGGTATTGTGATTGATCGCCATCGGGATATGCTGCGAATTAAACACAATACAATGCTCGTTATAATAAACATACGGCGAATACTGGAACCCCCACGGACTATCCTGGATCGTGATCGGAATGATCCGGTGATTCTCTCTTGCCGGATGATTGATCCGTCCTGCATATCCTTCATTTTCCATGCAAAGCTGACATTTCGGATACGCACTCTGCTTTGCAAGCTTTGCCGCTGCGATCGCCTTGGGATCTTTTTCCGGCTTGGATAAATTGATCGTGATATCCATGACGCCGTACGGTGTCTCTGTCTTCCATCTGGCATCTTTGGCAATACGATATCTGCGGATATAATCACAGTTCTGACAGAAGCGATAAAATTCATCCGTTGCTTTTTCCGGGCTCTCTTCGTATAATGCACGGAATTTTGCGATCACTTCACTGGGTCTCGGTGTTAAGATGCCCATGATCCGGGTGTCAAACAGGTCCCGATGTGTCACATCATTCTCTTTCAGGATCCCCTGCGCAACTGCATAATCGGTCATCTCGCAAAGGATTTCCTCCAGATCTTCGATCTTTACCTTCCCTGCCTCACATTCGCCCGGCTCGTCAAGCGCAAATAATAATAGCAACTGGTTTACGATATATCTCCGGTCCTCTTGTTCGATCAAACCGGTAAGTAATCCATACTCTGTTAATCTTTGAATATTTTCCTGAATTGTCATTTTCTATTCCTTTACAGCTCCACCGGACCATCGCCGATTTCCACAACATAAAAATCAGCAGCATAGCCAATCTTCTTCTCGTAAGCACTGCCTACCACTTCTTTGAACTTCTCGATCGACTCATCTTTGACAATGCTGACCGTGCATCCGCCAAAGCCCGCACCGGTCATTCGCGATCCGATGACGCCATCGACCTTCCAGGCTTCTTCCACCAGCGTATCAAGTTCCACGCCGGTTACCTCATAATCATCCCGCAGCGATACATGCGATGCATTCATCAGGTGGCCGAATTCTTCGATGTTGTTTGCTTTCAGCGCAGCAACCGCTTTTAAGGTTCTCTGGTTTTCATAAACCGCATGCTTTGCTCTGCGTCTGCAAACCTCTCGCTCGATCAATGCACTGTGCTCTTCAAATTGTGCTTCCGTCAGCTCGCCAAGGGCCTTGATCGGAAGCTCTTTCTGCAGCTGTGCCAGTGCTTCTTCGCATTCACTGCGACGTTCGTTGTACTTGGAATCTCCAAGTCCTCTCTTCTTATTGGAGCAGGCGATCACGATCTTTGCGCCCTGCAGGCTGATCGGTGCGTATTCAAATGACAGATCCGCCGTATCCAGGAAAATTGCATGATCCTTTTTGCCCATTGCGATCGCGAACTGATCCATGATCCCGCAATTTACACCGTTAAATCGGTTCTCGGAAAACTGTCCGATCAACGCCAGATCCTGATTGCTCACCTCAAACCCGAAAAAGTCCCGAAGGATCGCTCCGGTCAAGACTTCTACCGAAGCTGAGGAAGATAACCCGGATCCATTCGGAATATTACCAAACAGCAGCAAATCCATTCCGCAATCTACTGTAAAGCCCTTTTCTCCAAAGGCCCACATCACGCCCTTCGGATAATTGGTCCAGTCTGCTTCCTTCTCCGGTTTTAAGCCGACAACGCTTGATGTCAGCATCCCAAGCTGCTCGAAATTCATAGAATAAAAGCGAAGTGTCTGATCCTTGCGCTTTCTTGCCACACCATAGGTGCCGATCGTCAGTGCACAGGGAAATACATGACCTCCGTTATAGTCAGTATGTTCACCGATTAAATTCACGCGTCCCGGTGCGAAAAATACCTTTGCACCTTCTGCGTCCCCAAATACTTCTGCAAATTTTGCCAATAGTTGTTCTTTCATTTGCCTACCTCCGTTACTCTCAATATAGCCGAGCAACATTTTTCCCTTAATACGCCGATGTTACAACAACCTGTCGAAATGTTAATTCGTCCGGGAATTCATCGACCGGATGCGCTGTACAAACGCATCCATCTCTTTGAGCTGCGCCGCATCCTTGCGCCCTTCTCCGTTTAAAAAGTCTTTCCGATATGCCGAAGGGCTCATTCCCCGCATTTGGTGAAATGCTTTGGTAAAGACCAGGGGATCGCTGTATCCGCAGGAAAGTGCGATACTCTCCACCGTCAGCTGTGTCAGTTGCAGCAGTTCCGATGCCTTGGTCAGACGAAAGACAGACAAAAACTTCTGCGGCGACATCCCCGTCGCATCTTTAAACAACGTATATAAGTAGCTTCGGTTGATGCACACATAATTGGCAATATCCGTTACTTTGATCGGGTTACAGTAATTGCTCTGTACAAATTCCAGCGCCTTTTGAACATATTGATTGGCGCGATCCTCTTCATTGGTCCCCGTAATCGGCGTACTTTCCTTTGCAATGATCGATAAAAAGATGCCCAGTTGTCCGTTTCGTCTCAGTTCATCCGGTGTACTGTAGGTATTGTGCTCCATCATATCAAGCACACATCCGTAAAGCCGGCCGGAATCCTCGCATTTAAAAATGGGATTTTGTCCGGAAAGTCCCATCTTCGCCAGATACTCTCCTGCGCCTTCTCCGTCAAATCCCACCCAAAGATACGACCAGGGATCCTTCTCATCCGCCTGGTAAAACGCCACCTCATCCGGATAGATCAAAAATCCATAGCCTGCTTCCAAAGGATACTTTTTTCCATGCGTAGTAAATACGCCGTGCCCGCTCATGATGTAATGAATCAGATAATGCGGCTTCACCGCCGGTCCAAAGCTGTGTAAGGGTCCGGTCTGTGAATAGCCGCAAAAATTAACGCTCAGTCCCTTGCCCTGCTCTTGCTGGAACCGCAGCTGATATGCTTTTTCCATAACATTTTTGTCCTTTTCTAGCGTTCCGGCCACAAAACGATCTTGCCGGTTTTCAAAGACTCCTGCACCATAATGATCCGCTGATTGGACGATCCGCGGAAGCGCAGCGACAGATCGTGCAGCTCCTGCACAAATTTTCCATCCACCAGGACATCAATGTAGGACAACAGGGGACGTGTCTCTTCCCATTCATTTGCCATCCAGCCAAGCACATCTTTGTCAAAGGTAAATCCTGTATAACACCAGATCGTTTTTTGCGGCAATTCTTTTCGCACCCTGGAAATAAACGGCAAAAGACCCCGTTGATTTACATGCTCCAGCGGCTCACCGCCAAGCAGTGTCAGACCCGTCACATATGCCGGACGCAAAGACTCGATAATATCATCCGCGACCTCTTTGGTAAACGGATCCCCAAAGTTAAAATCCCAGGCGATTTCGTTAAAGCAGTTTTGGCAATGGTGATTACACCCACTGACAAACAGACTGGTGCGAACTCCAGGGCCGTTTGCGATATCATTTTTCTTGATCGTTGCATAGTTCATATCCTGATCCCCCGTTCCCCGCAAATGGCGGCGGTTT
>JAILPR010000005.1 GCA_024699355.1 Lachnospiraceae bacterium | reverse complement strand
ACAGCTCTTGCGTGATATCGCCTCTTACTGCAGCCGGCAACATATCTACCTGGTGGTGGATGAGTGCTTTTTGCCGTTTGTGAAGGATGGCAAAGAGCGCAGCATGGTGGCAGCGCTTTCGGAGAATGCGTATCTGATCGTTATCAGCGCCTTTACCAAGCTGTATGCGATGCCGGGACTGCGCCTCGGGATGGCAGCCTGCAGCAACGGGATCCTGCTGAGCCAGATGAAGCAGCTCCAGACCGAATGGGGCGTCTCGGTGCCGGCACAGATCGCCGGAGTCGCGGCACTGAAGGAAGATGCGTACGTCAGTCGGGCGCGGCAGATCGTGGAAGAAGAGCGGGAATATCTCAGGACGGAACTGAACAACCTTTGGTATAAGGTATATCCGTCGGATGCAAATTTTTTGATGTTTGAGAGCGAAAAAGAACTCTATGAGCCACTGCTTGCGCAGGGGATCCTCGTGCGCAGCTGCGATAACTTCATCAACGGATCGGCGCATCTGATCCGGATCGCTGTGAAAACGCATGAAGAAAATGAGGAGCTGATCCATGCACTGCGCACGCTAAGCTAAAAGCCGAAACTGCATGGAGAGGCAATCGGAACAACAGTACAAAGGGGAATAACTATGGAACAGCCACAGATCCATCTGTATCACGGAGACGGAAAAGGAAAGACCACCGCGGCGATCGGACTTGCCGTTCGCTGTGCGGGTGCCGGCGGGCAGGTGATCTTTGCACAATTTATGAAGGGCAGAGACTCTTCGGAACTGAATATCTTAAAAGAAGTGCCGCAGATCCACCTGATCCGGGTGGGCAAAGAATGCGGTTTTTCGTGGCAGATGAGTGAGGATGTCAAGAAAGAACTGACGCAGATCCATACACAGATGCTGCAAGAGATCAGGAACCTGGTAAAGCAGAAGTCCATCGATCTGATCGTGCTGGATGAGGTCGTCTCGGCGTACCGGCTGGGCTTTTTGCCACAGCAGGAAGTATTGGACTTACTAAACGAGAAGCCCGCGGAAATCGTCCTGACAGGGAGAGACCCTGCGGATGAACTGATCGCGCAGGCAGACTATCTTACGGAAATGCGGATGGGGGCGCACCCTTACACCAAGGGGCTTGCGGCCAGAAAAGGCATCGAATGGTGATCGGAAGAGGACAACGGCAATATATTGACGGCGGCGATCAACCGCTGGCACTGGGCTATACGACCGGGAGCTGCGCGGCTGCGGCAAGCAAAGCAGCACTGCAGATGCTGCTTTCGGGACAGGAGATCAGCGAAGTCTCGCTGATGACGCCAAAGGGGATCCTGTTGTGGCTGGATGTCCTTAAGATCCGGCGCAGCGAAGGCGAAGTGACCTGCGGCATTCGCAAAGATGCCGGGGATGATCCCGATGTGACCAACGGACTGATCGTTTATGCGACGGTTTCCTATCGGGAGGAACCCGGGATCGAAATCGAGGGCGGCGAAGGAATCGGACGCGTGACCAGGCCGGGGCTCGATCAGCCGGTCGGAAATGCTGCGATCAACAGTACGCCGCGGCAGATGATCCGGGAGGCGATCTGTGAGCAGATCGATCCTGCAAAGCAGGGGATTCGCGTGGTGATCTCGATCCCCGGCGGGGAGCAGGTCGCGGAGAAAACCTTTAATCCCAAGCTTGGGGTCATCGGCGGCTTATCCATCCTCGGAACGACAGGCATTGTGATGCCGATGAGCGAGCAGGCGCTGCGGGATACGATCCGTGTCGAGATCAATGTCCGCAAAAGCGAGCAGTATGAGATCCTGCCGATCGCACCGGGCAATTACGGAAAAGCCTTTTTCCACGAGCACTACGGGGTGTCCCTGGATCTGGCGGTGGCGAGTTCGAATTTCATCGCGGAAGCGATCGAAATGGGCAGAGATGCGGGCTTTTCAAAGATCCTGTTTATCGGACATATCGGCAAGCTGATCAAGGTCGCGGGCGGGATCCGCAATACGCATTCCAAGTACGGCGATCACCGCATGGAGATCACGTCGGATCTGGTGCGGGAATGCATCAAAGCACCGGAGGCGGAAGAAATCTGCACGGAGCTTATGACGTGTGTCGCGATGGATGATGCTGTGGAGATCCTGCAGCGGCATCAGGCAGATCAGGCGGTACTGCAGTGCATGACCGGGCGCATTTACCGCTATATGAATACCTGGTCCGGCAGTGGATGCAGGTGTGAGGTCATCGTGTTTTCCAATCAGCACGGTGTTCTGGGAATGAGCAAACAGGCAGAGGCGTATCTTACGCAGCTGCGATCATCATAATATTCGGAGGAGAGAAGTATGAGCAAAGGAATATTTTATGGAATCGGTGTGGGACCGGGGGATCCGGAACTGATGACGTTAAAGGCAGTTCATCTGATCAGGGAATGTGATTATCTGGCGGTGCCGGGGAAGGTCAAAGAAGAGACCACGGCCTATCAGATCGCACAGCAGGTCATCGAAGGACTTGATGAGAAACCGTGTCTGGAGATCGACATTCCGATGAGCAAGGATCCGGTACTTCTGGCTTACAGCTATAGCGAGGGCGCAAGCCGTATCGCGAAGATCCTGGCACAGGGAAAAAATGTCGCATGCCTGACACTCGGCGATCCGACGATCTATTCGACCTACAGCCACTTACAAAAAGAGGTACGTCAGCTGGGCTATGAGACCGTGACCATCAGCGGCGTGACCTCGATCACGGGCGTAGCGGCAAGACTGGGGCTCTCCCTTGGCAGTAAGGATGAAGAGATCCATATCATTCCGGGAGAGTGCGATGCCGCACAGGCACTTGCCCTTCCGGGAACCAAAGTCTTCATCAAAGCCGCATCAAAGATCACGGAGTTAAAACAGGCGTTAGAGCATTTTGACGGCGATGTCTGGATGGTGGAGAAGTGTGGATTTCCCGGCGAGAAGCTCTACCACGGTGTGGAAGATCTGCCGGAAGAGGCGGAGTATTTCTCCATCGTGATCGCAGTAGAGACGCCGGCAGAGGAAGACATCGAGGTGCTGCGCATCTGAGCAGGGCGGCATCATGCTGCGCATCTGAGCATAGCGGCAGAGCGCTGCACATCTGAGCATAGCGGCAGGGAGCCGCATATCTGCATGGCAGCAGGGGGATTGGGATGAAACAAATCAGAATCATCAGTTTTACGGATGGCGGGAAGCGCCTTGCGGGGCGCCTCGTGCGCATCTGTGAACAGATCTGCGATGACGTGAATGCATGCTCCGGCCAAAAGGGCGGGGTGTCGGTATCGGACTGGACGAAGGAGCACTTTGTGCAGGGCGGTGCACTGATCTATGTCGGGGCGGCGGGGATCGCGGTGCGAAGTATCGCACCGCATGTCTCATCCAAATTGACTGATCCGGCGGTCCTGGTCATCGATGAAAAGGGAGATTATGTCGTGCCCCTCTTATCCGGGCACATCGGAGAGGCCAATCAGCTGGCGGAGGTGATCGCACATGCGATTCACGCCCAGGCGGTGCTGACGACGGCAACGGATGTGAACGACCTCTTTGCGGTCGATATCTTTGCAAAGCGCAACCGGATGAAGATCCTGAGCATGGAGGCCGCCAAGGAATTCAGTGCGGGACTGTTAAAGTCCGAGGAAGCGACCATGGTCATTCCGGTGGAGTTTACGCCGTTTGTCGAGCTGCCGGAGAAGAGTCCCAAAGAACTGAAAATCACAGATCGGGTAGAGGATGGCGGAAAGCAAAGCGTGGTGATCTCGCCGCGCAGACTGGAAACCTCCCAGCGCAGCGGACAGGTACAGTTGATCCCGCGCAATCTGATCGTCGGGATCGGATGCCGCAAGGGAAAAAGTTATGTTGAGCTGCTGGAGTTTTTAAGAGATGTGTTGCTGCAGGAGCAGCTCTACCCGGAAGCGATCTGCGCGATCGCGTCGATCGATCTGAAGAAAAGTGAGCGCGGGATCGTCAGACTGGCGGGACATTTTAAGATCCCGTTTGTCACATTTTCCGCGCAGGAACTGAATGCGCAGGAAGGGGAATTTACACAGTCGGCCTTTGTCAGTGAAACGGTCGGCGTCGACAATGTTTGCGAGAGAGCCGTGATGGCGGCGGGAGCACAGCAGCTCCTGGTGCGCAAACAGGCACAAAACGGGATGACGATCGCCATCGGCGTCGGCAGATCGGTAGTAAAGTTCTAAAGATACAGAAAGAGAGTAGTGGAAATGACAAGAGTTTTGATCTTTGCGGGTACAACGGAAGGGCGTGAGCTGACCGAGTATCTGACGGGAAAAGGCGTCCTGGTGACCGCATCGGTAGCCACGGAATACGGCGTCCTGATGATGAAGCCGGACAGCGCGGATACGCTGATGCACGGCCGCATGGAAGAAGAGCAGATGGCGATGCTGATGCGCACCGGAGACTATGTGTGCGTCATCGATGCGACCCATCCGTTTGCCACGGTTGTTTCCGGAGAGATCAAAGGAGCTTGTGAAGAAACGGGAACCCCGTACCTTAGGCTATTGCGGGAAGAGGATGAGGAACCGGAGAGCGAGATGGTCCACTACGTGGAAAACATCGAGGAAGCCGCGCAGTACTTAAAGGACAGCGACGGCAACATCCTGGTGACGACCGGAAGCAAGGAACTGGGCAGATTCTGTGAGATCCTGGGGAATCCGGAGAGAGTCTATGCCAGAGTGCTGCCGAGCAAAGAATCGCTGGAACTTTGCGAGCAGGCAGGGCTTGTGGGGCCGCACGTGATCGCCATGCAGGGACCGTTTGAAACCGAGTTAAACTATGGCATGATCCGTCAGGTCGAAGCATCGTATCTCCTGACCAAACAGTCCGGCAAAAGCGGTGGCTTCCGTGAAAAGATCGCAGCCGCCGATCGCGCCGGGATCAAATGTATCGTGATCCGCAACCCCGAGCAGGGCGAGCGGGGAGAGGGCTATTACCTCGACGAACTGCTGTGCAAACTCTCGGAGATTACCGGTGAGGCACTGCAGCTGGAGAAGGATAAGCAGGTCCTGATCGCCGGTGTCGGTGTCGGAGATTACAGACAGCAGACCAAGGCCGTGATGAATGCCTTGAAAGAGGCGGATCTGGTCTTTGGCGCACAACGCATTTTGGACAAACTGGATGTGCAGGTCAAAGAAAAGGTAAGTGTCGCCCTGTATCAGCCGGATCAGATCCTGGCGTATCTCAAAGATCATCCGGGCTATCGCCGGATCGTGATCGCACTTTCGGGGGACATCGGATTCTACAGTGGGGCAGCAGGACTTTTAAAGGCATTTGAAGCACAGAGCGATTATCGCATCGAGACCTTATGCGGTATTTCTTCGGTCGCTTATTTTGCGGCAAAGCTGCGGACGACCTGGCAGGATATGACGCTGTTATCCATGCACGGTCGGGAGAGCAATGTCATCGGCAAGCTCCGGATGCATTCACGCTGCTTTTTCCTCATCTCGGATGCGGAGCAGCTTAGGGAACTGGGGGCAAAGCTGGTCAAAGCGCAGAATACGGGGATCCTCGGAGCGTTAACGATCACCTACGGCTATCAGCTTTCCTATCCGGAAGAAGAGATCGTCACCTGCAGTGCGGAGGAACTTTGCGAGATCGAGAAAAACGGGCTCTACAGCCTTCTGATCGAGCATGCGGATGCCGCAAAGACGCCGCGTGTACCATCCATGTCCGATCTGGAGTTTCTGCGGGATGAAGTGCCGATGACCAAAGAAGAGGTGCGTGCACTTTCGCTCTGCAAACTGAAACTCTCGGCATCCTCTATCCTGGTCGACATCGGTGCCGGCAGCGGTTCTGTATCGGTCGAAGCGGCACGGATCTGTGAGGACGGTTTTGTCTATGCCATCGAGCAAAAAGAGGCAGCCGCCAGACTTTGCGAACAAAATATGGAAAAATTCATGTTGCAGAATATGGAAGTGATCCGCGCCAAAGCACCGGAAGGACTGCCCAAGGCACCTCTGACGCATGCCTTTATCGGCGGAAGCGGCGGCAATCTCGAAGAGATCCTGAAGATGCTTCTTGCGCAGCATCCGACCATCCGGATCGTGATCAATGCGATCACGCTCGAGACGGTGGCGAAGCTGACAGCACTGTTGCCGACCCTGCCGGTAACGGATATCGATATTACGCAGGTGGTTGTTTCCAAAGCCAGAAATCTGGGCCAGTTCCACCTGATGCAGTCCCTAAATCCCGTCTTTGTCATCGCAATGACGGGAAGTGGCGAGGAGATACTATGATCACGAAGATCGTCATGTTTGACGGAGAAATCGAGACGCAGGCCTATTTTACCTATCGCTGCAGGGATCGTCTGCAGGAGCTTGGATTTGAGGTCATGACGTTTCATTTAGACCACATCGGTAAGAGCATGAGTGAGCTGTTTCGCTTTATGGAAAAGGACAAAACGGCGATCGTCAGCTTTAACTTTCACGGACATACGCCGGGAGACATCTTTCAGGATGAGAAGACCGGGGAGTGGCTCTGGGATGTATATCATGCGCCGTGCCTGAACATCGTGGTGGATCATCCGTACTATTATCATCGGTTTCTAGAGCAGGTGCCGAAAGACTATCTTCACTTTAGCATCGATCGTAAGCACGATGCCTATATGGCAACGTACTTTCCGCAGATCCGGCGCGGGCCGTTTTTGCCGCTGGCAGGGACACAGGTGGATCCGCTGGAGTTTGTCCATGCCGCGGACCTGGCGGAAGGCTATCGGGAGATCCCGGCGGGGATGGATGAGCGGACGTATCTAAAGAGTCTGCTGACCCCGGAGGGCAATTTAAAGATTCAGGCGCGCCCGATCGATATCGTCTTTACCGGAAATTATTCGAATCCGCACAAATTCGATCGCTACATTTATCGCAATGACGGCGAGTTTGCGGAGTTTTATCTGAAGGTCATCGAGGACCTTTTATCCGATTCGACGCAGACGGTCGAAGAGGTGATGATCCGGCATTTAGAGGAAGAAGCGCCGGGAACGGAGACCTCGGAGATCTTAAAGGTGCTGGGCGCATCGATCTTCATCGACCTCTATGTCCGCTCCGTACTGCGCGGAAGAGCAGTACAGGAACTGGTGGATGCGGGCCTGAAGGTCGCGGTATTCGGCGGCGGCTGGGATGAGCTGGAATGCAAACATCCGGAGAATCTGATCGACGGCAAGGGTGTGGATTCGCTCAAGTGTCTGCAGATGATCCAGCTGGCCAAATGCTCATTAAATGTCATGCCGTGGTTTAAGGACGGCGCGCATGACCGCGTCTTTAATACGATGTTAAACGGGGCGCTTCTGATCACCGACAGCAGCATCTATTTAAAAGAACTGCTGCATGAAAACGAGGACTGCGTGCTCTATGATCTGCAGACGATCGATCAGATGCCGGATAAGGTACGGGACTTTCTCGCACATCCGGAGAAGATCACACAGGCAACGGCGCAGGCCTATCACATCGCAGCAAAAGATCACACCTGGGCAAAGCGCGCGGACGTGCTGGCACAGGTACTGAGAGACTATCGCGCATAGTGCCGGCGGCAGGCTCAGGATGCCTGCGCGGGGGAATCGGCGCTGCGGCAGGCCGGCGGCGAAAAGATCAACAGGAGGGGTTGGTATGGCAAGTATCAGTTTATGTATGATCGTGAAAAACGAAGCGGATGTTCTGGCAAGGTGCCTCGACTCGGTTGCGGATCTGGTTGATGAAGTGGTGATCGTTGATACGGGCTCTACGGACGGGACGATCGATGTGGCGAAAACCTATACCGACCGGATCTTTCATTTTGACTGGATCGATGATTTCGCAGCCGCCAGAAACTATGCCTTTGCACAGTGTACGAAAGAGTATATCTACTGTGCGGATGCGGATGAAGTGCTTGATGAAAAGAACCGTGAGCGGTTCCGGCTGTTAAAAGAGGCACTCGATCCGGCCATCGATATCGTGCAGATGAAGTACGGTAATCAGTTGCAATTCTCGACGATCTACAATTATGATGAAGAATATCGTCCGAAGATGTATAAGCGGCTGCGGGAATTTACCTGGGAGAGGCCGATCCATGAGGCAGTACGCTTAACGCCCCTCATTTATGACAGTGATGTGGTGATCACGCATCTGCCCAAAGAACTTCATACCTCCAGAGACCTGGCGGTATTTGCAAAATTGGCAGCTTCCGGAGAGCGGCTCGATCGGCAGCTCCATAATCTCTATGCCAAAGAACTGTTTGTCTCCGGCTCCGATGAGGAATTTATCGCAGCACTGCGATTCTTCGAGGAGTCCGCGGAGGATGTGGAGAGATCGGAGGACGAGCTGCTTGAGGCGTTCTGCGTTGCCGCTGCGGCCAATCGCAGAAGAGGCGATGTGACGGGATTTTTGAAATATGCCTTAAAGGCGGTGGGCCTTGGCAAAAGCTGCTCGGAGATCTGCTATGAACTGGGGGAATATTTCCTTGGAGTCGGCGATTACTTAGAGGCGCAGATGTGGTATTACAATGCGGCATTTGAGACCGAGAGCATCTTAAATATCCACTGCGGCGATGATTGGCCGAAAAAGAAACTTGAGGAATGTAAGCATGCAATTTTACTTAGCACCGATGGAGGAAGTGACGGGGAGAGTCTTTCGTAGTGTTTATGCGCAGCTCTTCGGAGATGTGGATAAGTACTTCACACCGTTTATCGACCCGGGGAAAAAGAAACTGTTAAAGACGAGAGACAGAAAAGAGATCGATCCGGAGAAGAACCGTGGGATGGAACTGGTGCCGCAGCTGCTTGGTAAAGATGCACAGCTTCTGCTTCATACCATGGAAGCGATGCGGGATCTGGGCTATGAGGAGTTTAACTTAAATCTCGGCTGTCCCTCCGGCACGGTGGTTTCGCACGGGCGAGGCTCGGGGATGCTGGCAGATCCTGAGGTGTTAAAGTCCTTTTTGGAAGAGATGTATGAGGGCATTACGCGGGATTCCCTTCGCGGAGTGCGCCTCTCGGTGAAGACCAGGATCGGGATCTGTGATCTCTCGGAATGGGAAGAGATCAGGGAGGTGTATGAGGCGTTTCCGATCACGGAACTCATCATCCATCCGCGCCTGCAGCGGGAATTTTATCAGGGAGAGCCGCATCGTGAGATCGTGGCTAAGATGCTGCAGCAAAGCAAGCTCCCCCTTTGTTATAATGGGGATATCTATACGGCAGAGGATTACCGGGAGGTGATGGCGATGATGCCAACCCTATCCCGTGTGATGATCGGCCGGGGACTCGTGGCAAATCCCGGACTGATCCGTGAGATCAGGACGGGGGAGAAGATCACGAAGGCAGAATTAAAGGCGTATCATGATTGCCTGTTTGAAGCATATCAGGAGGAACTGGAGAGCCCGAAGGATGCGATCTTTAAGATGAAGGAATTCTGGGGATATATGATCCGCAATTTTCCGGGCGCATCGCTGCGGGAGATTCATAAGGCAAACCGTCCCGCAGAGTATCTGGCGGCGGTACGGGCGCTGATGGCCAACGAAAAGGCGCGCTGGGCAAGAGAATAAAAAGGGAGATGCGACGTAGATGAGTAAGGATCATCGCATCATTGAAATCAACGATATCAATGCGCCGGAGCTGGATATTTATGCGAGATTAAATGAAACGCAGCTCCGGCATTTTGATGAGCCAAACGGCGGGATCTTTATCGCGGAGAGCCCCAAGGTGATCCTGCGTGCCTTAGATGCCGGCTATGAGCCGATTTCGATGATGCTGGAAAAAAAGCATATCACGCAAGAAGCGGCTCCGGTCCTCGAGCGGGTCGGCGATATCCCGATCTATACCGAAGAATTTGATGTCTTAAAAAATATCACAGGCTTTCAGCTGACAAGAGGCGCACTGTGTGCGATGAAGCGGCGGGTGCTTCCCTGCGTGGAAGAGGTGTGCCGCGGCGCAGGACGCATTGCGATCTTAGAGGATGTCGAGAATCCGACGAATGTCGGTGCGATCTTTCGCTCGGCAGCAGCCCTTGGGATCGGCGCGGTGTTACTGACGGATACCTGTGCGGATCCGCTCTATCGGAGAGCTGCCAGAGTCGCGATGGGAACCGTATTTCAGGTGCCCTGGACCTATCTGGAAGGAAGAGATACCACGGCACAGGTCAAAGCACTTGGCTATCGGACGGTCGCTTTGGCACTGCGGAAAGATACGCTGACGCTGGGGGATCCCAAGCTTCGCGCACAGGAAAAACTGGCGATCATTCTGGGCGCGGAAGGGGATGGACTGCGGGATGAGACGATCGATGCCTGCGACTGGACCGTGAAGATCCCGATGGGACATGGCGTGGATTCGTTAAATGTCGCGGCAGCCAGTGCGGTGGCATTTTGGGAATTGTGCAAAGCTGAAACCATGGGCGATGCAGATGCGGAGCATGATGCATGATCTGCATCGATGCCATGAATGATCACAGAGAGACAGAGGATAACGATGAACCTGACACAGATGAAATATGTTTTGGAACTTTCCACTTCTTCGTCCATGAGGGAAGCGGCGACGAAACTGTTTGTAACGCAGCCGGCCCTCTCGGAGAGTATCAAAGATCTTGAGGACGAACTGGGGATCTTATTGTTTGAGCGAAGCAATAAGGGAATCGTGCTGACGGACGGCGGCCGGGAGTTTGTCACCTATGCCAAAAAGGTGCTGGCACAGTACGAGATCATGGAAGAGCGTTATCGCTCACAGGATAGTGATAAAGAGCGATTCTCCGTTTCGGCGCAGCATTATAACGTGGCGATCCGGGCCTTTACCAAGGTGATCCGGGACATGGATCCGGAGAAATATATCTTTTCGATCCATGAGACCAGGACGAGAAACGTGCTCGATGATGTCCGCAGCTTAAAGAGCGAAGTCGGGATCATTTCATTTTCCAAGGCAAACGAAGCGGTGCTGAAGAAACTGATGAAGGAATACCGGCTGAACTTTACGCCGCTGATGCAGCGTGAGACCTATGTCTATGTCTGGAAGAATCATCCGTTTGCCGATCGCACAGAGGTTTCTCTGGAAGAGATGAAAGACTATCCCTGCATTTCGTTTGACCAGAGCGATGAGAGTCAGTTCTATCTGACGGAAGAAGCGATGGCGGATTATGAATTCGATAAACTGATCAAATCGGATGACCGTGCAACGACGATGGAACTGATCGCCGAACTCCACGGTTATGCGATCGGCTCGGGAATGCTGGCAGAGAAAAATGCGATCCTGAAAGGCATGATCTCCATCAAACTAAAGGAAGAAGATCCGCTGACCATCGGTTACATTGTTCGTGCCGGAAGTCAGCTCTCCGCTTACGGAGAAGCGTATGTCGCGTATCTGGAAGAATATCGGGAATCCTAGGGAAGAAAGGTAGCACCCCACGTGCAGACCGTAAGGTTTGTACGTGGGGTTTTTAGTTACACTTTGCGATAAGAAGTTCTTATCACCGGTAATCAAATCTAACGATTTTTCAAACCGCTGCGTCGGTCGTAACATGAATACAACCTCACCAAACAAACAGAGGTTGATCGGAGGAGAATACAAATGAGCGATTACAAATTTGAAACCTTACAGTTACATGTCGGACAGGAGCAGGCAGATCCCGCCACAGATGCACGTGCGGTACCGATCTACCAGACCACATCTTACGTATTTCATAACAGTCAGCATGCGGCAGATCGATTCGGTCTGGCAGATGCCGGCAACATCTACGGCAGACTGACCAACTCCACACAGGAAGTGCTCGAGAAGCGTCTGGCAGCACTCGAAGGCGGCAGCGCAGCACTGGCGGTAGCATCCGGTGCAGCGGCGATCTCCTATACGATCCAGGCACTGGCAGCAGGCGGCGGTCACATCGTTGCGCAAAAAACGATCTATGGCGGCAGCTACAATTTGCTGGCACATACCCTGCCGCAGTACGGCGTAGAGACAACCTTTGTGGATGCACACAACCTGCAGGATGTGGAGGGGGCGATCCGAGAGAATACCAGAGCGATCTACTTAGAGACCCTGGGCAATCCCAACAGTGATATCCCGGATGTGGAAGAGATCGCAAAGCTTGCGCATAAACACGGACTCCCGGTGGTTGTGGACAATACCTTCGGTACCCCGTATCTGTTCCGTCCAATCGAGCATGGCGCGGACATCGTGGTCCACTCCGCAACGAAGTTCATCGGCGGTCACGGAACGACCCTGGGCGGCATCATCGTAGAAGCAGGAGACTTTGACTGGAAGGCGAGCGGGAAGTATCCGAACATCGCGGCACCGAACCCGAGCTATCACGGGATCTCCTTCTTTGATGCGGTGAAGGGCGCGGCATTTGTCACCTATATCCGTGCGATCCTGTTAAGAGATACCGGTGCGACACTTTCTCCGTTCAATGCGTTCCTCCTGCTGCAGGGTGTGGAAACCTTATCGCTTCGCATCGAGCGTCATGTGGAAAACACCCAAAAGGTGGTGGAGTATCTCTCCAAGCATCCGCTGGTGGAGAAGGTCAACCATCCTTCGCTCCCGGATCATCCGGATCATGCACTGTATGAGAAATATTTTCCGAACGGCGGCGCATCGATCTTTACCTTTGAAATCAAAGGCGGACAGCAGGAAGCCTGGAACTTCATCGACCATCTGCAGATCTTTTCTCTGCTGGCCAATGTTGCGGATGTAAAGAGTCTGGTGATCCACCCGGCATCGACCACACATTCCCAGCTGACCGAGCAGGAGTTAAACGATCAGGGCATTTATCGCAATACGATCCGCTTATCGATCGGAACGGAACATATCGATGACATCATCGCAGATCTGGAACAGGGATTTGCGGCACTTTAACAAATGATCATGTATCAGAAGGAGGAAACATCATGGCAAAGATTTATCACGGAACCCTGGAACTGATCGGCAATACGCCACTGATCGAAGTCGAACATATTGAGAAAGCCGAGCAGTTGAATGCGACGCTGCTTGTGAAAACGGAATACTTTAATCCGGCGGGGAGCGTCAAAGACCGCATCGCCAAGGCCATGATCGAGACCGCAGAGCGCGAGGGCCTGTTAAATAAAGAAAGTGTCATCATCGAGCCTACGTCCGGCAACACCGGGATCGGCCTCGCCGCGATCGCAGCGGCCAAAGGATATCGCATTATTTTGACCATGCCGGAGACCATGAGTGTGGAGCGCAGAAATATTGCCAAATTCTACGGCGCGGAAATTGTGCTGACGGAAGGCGCAAAGGGGATGAAGGGTGCCATTGCCAAGGCAGAGGAGCTGCGAAGTCAGATTCCGAACAGCTTTATCCCATCCCAGTTTGAAAATCCGGCCAATCCGAAGATCCATGAGGAGACCACGGGACCGGAGATCTGGAGAGATACCGACGGCGCAGTTGACATCTTTGTCGCAGGCGTCGGGACCGGTGGCACGATCACCGGTGTCGGAACGTATCTGAAGAGCCAAAAGCCGGAAGTCGAGATCTATGCGGTAGAACCCAAGGATTCACCGGTCCTCTCCGAAGGCAGAAGCGGTGCGCATAAGATCCAGGGCATCGGCCCGGGCTTTATCCCGCAGGTATTGGATACTGCAGTTTATGATGCAGTTATCACGGTTTCCAACGAGGATGCGATCCAGACTGCAAGACTTCTTGCAAGAGAAGAAGGCATCAGCACCGGCATCTCATCCGGCGCAGCGCTCTTTAGCGCGATCACGCTGGCAAAGAAGCCGGAGAATGCGGGCAAAGTCATCGTTGCGCTGTTGCCCGACAGTGGAGACCGTTATTATTCGACACCGCTGTTTACCGAAGCGGAGGTCTGAAACAAAAGGAGTGTCTATGGCAAAAGTCATTGTGGGAATGTCCGGCGGCGTAGACAGTGCAGTTACAGCGTATCTATTACAGTTGGCCGGTCACGAGGTGATCGGCCTTACGCTGCGTACCTGGCTGTCTGCGGACGGAAAGGAGAGTCGCTGCTGCGAGATCGATGATGCACGGCGCGTGGCCTGGAGGCTGAACATCCCGTATTATGTGCAAAACTGCATTTCGGATTTTCAAAGCCGGATCACGGATCCGTTCATCGAGGCCTATCTGCAGGGCACGACACCGAACCCCTGCGTGTACTGTAATCGCCTCATCAAGTGGGAGGGGATGATGAGAAGCGCGGAGGTGATGGGGGCATCCTACGTCGCCACGGGTCACTATGCCACAGTGGTCCAAAAGAACGGGAGATACACGGTGCAAAAAGCGAGCCACGCAGCAAAGGATCAGACCTATATGCTGTACCGGCTCAGCCAGAAGCAGCTGGCCAAAACACTGATGCCACTCGGGAAGCTGACGAAAGAGGAAGTGCGAAAGATCGCACAAACGGCGGGACTGCCGGTTGCGCAAAAGCCCGATTCGCAGGAGATCTGTTTCGTCTCTGACGGTAACTATGCAGACTACATCGAAGAACATGCTGCGGGAAAGCTGTCGGGGGAAGGTGATTTTGTCGATGAGGACGGGAGAAAACTCGGCACACATCGCGGGATCATCCATTATACGGTCGGTCAGCGCAAAGGCCTCGGGATCGCCTTTGGAGAGCCGCGGTATGTCAAAGAGATCCGTGCGGAGCGCGGGGAGATCGTGCTGGGAAAAGAAACGGAACTCTACCGCCGGCAGATCTTTTGTCAGGACCTGAATTTCTTAAGTATCCCGGGACTTGCGACCGGAGAAGCGATCGAGGCGATCGTTAAGATCCGCTATCATCATGAGGGGCAGTGGGCCCGCATCGTAGGGATCCATCAGGACCTGGTAAAGATCACCTTTGCGGAGGCGGTCAGAGCGCCGGCTCCCGGACAATCTGCCGTCTTTTATGATCCCGAGGGGTGCGTGATCGGCGGCGGGATCATCGAGTAAGCGCCGCTGCTTCCTATCTTGCATGATGCGCCCGGATATGGTAAGGTACAACAAGTTGATCGATTGTTTGCGCACTGCGCAGAAGATAAAGCCCAAGGTTTCCTTGGGCCTTGTTTGATTGTGGGATTCTCATACAGAATTGGAGGAACCCCATGAAGAAGATCAAAAAGAAGTTACGATTCATCGGATTTTTGCCGGTGCTTGCCTTATCTCCTGCGCTCTACGGACACCTTTACGAGCAGGCAGGAGCGTTGTGGAGAGAGCTTGTGGCGCAGCCGGTGCGTCTGCTGACGCTTATGAGTCTGGCGGTGCTGTTTGCGCTGATCCGCCTCACAAGCGTGGAAGTCTACAGTTACGATACGGATGAGATCCCGATCCGCCTTGGCAGAGAACTGCTCTGGCCGATCAGAGGCAGGATCCGCCTGCCGCGGCGCTTGTTTCAAAAGGCACAGACCGCGCGGGTGTGTATCAAGCTATCGCCGCTTTGCTATCGGATGATGCGATCCCGCAGGATCTGTGTATGTTACAGATCCGCCAGAGAGGAGCACAAAGCCGCACCCATCCTGCAATTGATGCTGCCTGTGTGATTGCTTGCAGTCGGCATGGAATTCATTTAGAATGAGGAAGTGGCACGGGGAGTGCCAAAGGAGGAAAAACATGAGCTGGGATAGCGGAGTTCGCAAAGTTGTACCGTATACACCGGGTGAGCAGCCCAAGCGTACGGATATCATTAAATTAAATACCAATGAGTGCCCTTATCCACCGGCGCCGGGCGTAGAGGAGAAGCTTGCGGCGATGGACATGGACAGTTTTCGTCTCTATCCGGATCCGGAAGCGTCGGCACTGGTCAATGTGCTGGCGGAGTATTATCAGGTCGATCCGGAGCAGGTCTTTGTCGGCATCGGATCGGATGATGTGCTTGCCATGGCATTTATGACCTTTTTCAATAGCGGTAAGCCGATCCTGTTTCCGGACATCACGTATTCCTTTTATGATGTGTGGGCAGAGCTTTACCGGATCCCGTATCAGAGAGTTCCGCTGGATGCGGAATTCCGGATCCATAAAGAAGATTACATTGCGGACAACGGCGGTATCGTGATCGCCAATCCGAATGCACCGACGGGCTTGATGGCACCGCTTTCCGAGATCGAGGAGATCATTGCGGCGAACCGTGACAGCGTTGTGATCGTGGATGAAGCGTATGTGGATTTTGGCGGGGAGAGTGCACTGCCGCTGTTAAAGAAGTATGACAATCTGCTGGTGGTACAGACCTTTTCAAAGTCCCGTTCCATGGCAGGTATGCGCATCGGTTTTGCCATCGGCAATCAGCGGATGATCGGTTATTTAAAGGATGCAAAGTTCTCGTTCAACTCTTATACGATGAACAGACCATCGCTCGAGATGGGCACCGCAGCGGTCACGGATGATGCGTATTTCAAAGAGACCTGCGGCAAGATCATTGCGACCAGAGAGCGGATCAAGAAGGAACTTTCGGCGCTGGGATTCTCATTCCCGGACAGCAGGACCAACTTTATCTTTGCGACACATGAGCGTGTGCCGGCCAGAGAATTGTTTGAAGCATTAAAGGCGGAAGGCATCTTTGTGCGCTATTTTGATAAGCCGCGCATTGACAATTATCTGCGGATCACCATCGGTACCGATGCGCAGATGGATCGACTGATCGCATTTTTGAAAGACTATCTCGCGGTGCACTAAGTCGCGGATGATCATACCCGCCTGCGGGGAAAGACCCCGGCAGCAGTGGGAGAAGTACCCGGCAGCAGCCGGCAGGAAGAGGAGAAAATTGATGTTAAAAAAGTATCTGTGGGTGTTTTTGTGGTCGATGGTACCGCTTGTGGAATTAAGAGGTGCGATTCCGATCGCTTACTGGACGAAGGCAGCGGATCCGAACTTTAATCTGCTGACGGCGTATATCCTGATCGCCATCGGCAATATGCTTCCGGTACCGTTCATTTATTTCTTTGCCAGAACGGTTCTGGAGTGGGGCAAAGATAAACCGGTCATCGGCAAGTTCTTCAGCTTTTGCTTAAGCAAGGGTGAGAAGGGCGGAAAGAAACTGCAGGAGAAGGCAGGTCAGGGCTTGTTTATCGCGTTGATGCTCTTTGTCGGCATCCCGCTTCCGGGAACCGGCGCATGGACCGGCACGCTGGCAGCCAGCATCCTGGATATGGGCTTTAAGAAGAGCGTGCTTGCGGTTGTCTGCGGTGTGGCACTGGCCGGGATCATCATTGGAACGGCCAGTTCGCTGGGCCTTGGTGCCTGGATCGGGATCACGACGTAATCGGGAGAAGATCGATCATGGAATCTTATACAGGATTTGCAGAGGTCTATGATACCTTTATGGATAACATTCCCTACAGGCAGTGGGAAGAGCGGATCAAAGAGCAACTGCGCAGGTTCGGCATCCTGCCGGGAAATGCGGCAGAGGATCCGGTAAACGATACTGCGATGGATCCGGTAAACGATACCGCGATGGATCCGGCAAACGATGAGGCTGAGGATCCGGCACAGGATGCTCTCAGGCAGGAGCATGCGCTGATCTGTGATCTGGGCTGCGGTACGGGGACCTTAACAGAGATGCTTTCCGCAGACGGTTATGAGATGATCGGGATCGATCTCTCGGAAGAAATGCTGGAAATTGCGCGCGAAAAGAGCGCAGAGAGCGGAAGCGACATCTTATATCTGTGTCAGGACATGCGGGAGTTTGAACTCTACGGAACCGTGGGGGCCTGCATCAGCGTCTGCGACAGTATCAACTATCTGCTGGAAGAGCGTGAGGTGCTGCAGACATTTCGTCTGGTCAATAATTATCTCTATCCGGGCGGGATTTTTTTGTTCGATGTCAACACCCCGTACAAATACCGGGAAGTGATCGGTGATGCGACGATCGCGGAGAATCGCGAAGAGTGCAGCTTTATCTGGGATAATTATTACCATGAAGAGGAAGAGATCAATGAGTATGAGCTGACCTTCTTTGTCAAAGAGGGACAGCTTTATCGGAAATTTTCGGAAGTGCATTATCAAAGGGGCTATGACCTTGCCACCATTCAGACACTGCTTTTGGAAGCGGGCTTAAAGTTTGTCTTTGCCATCGATGCGGAGAGCGGAGATACGGTGCGTGAGACCACGGAGCGGATCTTTGTGTGTGCACAGGAATATATGAAGGAACAACATGAGTGATGTAATTGTAAGAGCATCTGCGCAAAATGCGGAGATCAGAGCCTTTGCGGCAACGACGCGAGAGCTTGTGGAGGCAGCCAGAGTGGCACATGATACCTGTCCGACCGTGACAGCAGCGCTCGGGCGACTCTTAACGGCAGGTGCCATGATGGGCACGATGATGAAGGGCGAGGAGGATATCCTGACGCTTCAGATCCGGGGCGATGGGCCTTTAAAGGGGCTGACCGTCACGGCGGATGCCCACGGCAATGTCAAAGGTTATCCGATCGTGCCGCAGGTCAATCTTCCGGCCAATGCGATCGGTAAACTTGATGTCGGTGGAGCGGTCGGCAGAGGCGTGCTAAGCGTCATCAAGGATCTGGGGTTAAAGGAGCCGTATGTCGGACAGACGGCGATCCAGACCGGTGAGATCGCCGAAGATCTGACCTATTATTTCGCGGTATCGGAGCAGACGCCATCGTCGGTCGGCCTGGGCGTCTTAATGAATCAGAACAATACCGTGCGCCAGGCAGGCGGCTTTATCATTCAGCTGATGCCGTTTGCGCAGGAGAGCACGATCGCAAAGCTGGAAGAGAATTTAAAAAACATCAAACCGGTAACGACGATGCTTGATGAGGGTATGAGTCCGGAAGAGATGTTGACGACGGTGCTTGCGGGAATGGATGTGGAATTCCATGATACGATGGAGACCGGATTCTACTGCAACTGCAGCAGAGAGCGTGTCTCAAAAGCCCTGGTGAGCCTGGGAAAAGCGGAACTTGAGAAGATGGTGGAAGAGGGCGAAGATGTCACCTTAAACTGCCAGTTCTGCCGCAG
>JAILPR010000278.1 GCA_024699355.1 Lachnospiraceae bacterium | reverse complement strand
AAAGGAGGCAAAAACATGAATATACAGAAGTTTACGCAGAATTCCGTGACAGCACTGAATAACTGCGAAAAGGTTGCCTTTGAATACGGAAATCAGGAAATTGAACAGGAGCATCTGCTCTACAGTCTGATCAAACTGGAGGATTCGCTGATCCTGAAGCTGATCGAGCGGATGGAGATCAATGCCGAGTATTTCACCGGACGCGTGGAGCAGGCACTTGAGAAGAGAGTAAAGGTCCAGGGCGGGAAAAACTATATCGGCCAGGACTTAAACCGTGCGCTCGTTTCGGCAGAGGATGAAGCCAAAGCGATGGGCGATGAGTATGTCTCCGTGGAGCATCTCTTCCTGTCCCTGATCCGTCATCCGAATAAAGAGATCAAAGAAATCTTTCGTGAGTTTGGTATCACACGGGACAGATTCCTGCAGGCACTCTCGACGGTGCGCGGAAATCAGCGTGTGACCAGTGACAATCCGGAAGCAACCTATGATACGTTGGAGAAATACGGGGAAGATCTGGTCGCCAAAGCCGGCAGCCAGAAGCTTGATCCGGTCATCGGCAGAGATAATGAGATCCGGAACATCATCCGGATCCTTTCAAGAAAGACCAAGAACAATCCGGTTCTGATCGGTGAACCGGGTGTCGGCAAAACCGCCGTGGTGGAAGGCCTGGCGCAGCGAATCGTGCGCGGGGATGTTCCGGCGAGTCTGAAAGAAAAGAAGATCTTTGCCCTGGATATGGGCGCACTGATCGCAGGAGCCAAGTACCGGGGCGAATTCGAAGAGCGTCTGAAAGCGGTCCTTGAAGAAGTGAAGCAGTCCGATGGGGAGATCATTCTCTTTATCGATGAGCTGCATACGATCGTCGGTGCAGGCAAAACCGACGGCGCATTGGATGCCGGCAATATGTTAAAGCCGATGCTGGCGCGTGGCGAACTGCACTGTATCGGTGCGACGACCCTGGATGAATACCGGGAATACATCGAACAGGATGCGGCCTTAGAGCGCCGTTTCCAGCCGGTACTGGTCGATGAGCCGACGGTGGAAGATACCATTTCCATCCTGCGTGGCTTAAAGGACCGGTATGAAGTCTTTCATTCCGTAAAGATCCTCGACAATGCACTGGTCAGTGCTGCGGTGCTTTCCAACCGTTACATCTCCGACAGATTCCTGCCGGATAAAGCGATCGACCTGGTCGATGAAGCCTGTGCGCTGGTGAAGACCGAGATGGATTCCATGCCGGCAGAGCTCGATGAGCTCACCCGTAAGGTGACGCAGCTCCAGATCGAAGAGACGGCACTGAAAAAAGAAGAAGATCAGCTCTCCAAGGAGCGCCTTGCGGAGCTGCAAAAGGAACTGGCGGAATTAAAGTCCGACCTCGATACCCGTATGGCCAAGTGGGACAGCGAGAAACATTCGGTGGACAATCTCTCCAGACTGCGTGAGCAGATCGAGGATGTCAACAATCAGATCGAGATCGCACAGCGCGGCGGTGACTTTGAAAAAGCCGGCGAGCTGCAGTATTCGACTCTCCCTGCACTCAAGAAACGACTTGAGGAAGAAGAGGTCAGCGTCAAGAACAAAGACTTATCTCTGGTGCATGAAGCCGTCACGGAAGAAGAGATCGCGCAGATCGTCTCCCGCTGGACCGGCATTCCGGTGACCAAGTTAAATGAGAGCGAACGTAATAAGACCCTGCATCTGGATGACCAGCTGCATCAAAAGGTCATCGGACAGGATGAAGCGGTGAAACTGGTCACCGAATCGATCATCCGCTCCAAGGCAGGCATCAAAGATCCGTCCAAGCCGATCGGATCCTTCCTGTTCCTGGGACCTACCGGTGTCGGCAAGACCGAACTTGCCAAAGCCCTTGCAAGCGCCCTCTTTGATGATGAAAAGAACATGGTGCGCCTGGATATGAGTGAATATATGGAGAAATACTCCGTATCCAGACTGATCGGAGCACCTCCCGGCTATGTCGGCTATGATGAAGGCGGACAGCTGACCGAGGCAGTGCGCAGAAAACCGTACTCCGTCATCCTCTTTGATGAGGTCGAGAAGGCACATCCGGATGTCTTTAACGTACTGCTGCAGGTACTGGACGATGGCCGGATCACGGATTCGCAGGGACGGACCGTGGACTTTAAGAATACGATCCTGATCATGACCTCCAACATCGGTGCGCAGACACTGCTGGACGGCATCCGCGAAGATGGTACGATGGCGCCTGAGGCGGAAAAAGAAGTCCTGGAGGAACTGCGTCTCCATTTCAGGCCGGAATTTTTGAACCGCCTCGATGAGACCATCATGTTCCATCCGTTGACGAAGGAAAATATCGGCGGCATCATTCATTTGATCCTGGATGACTTAAATGAGCGGCTTGAGGACAGACAGCTCCGTGTGGAACTGACAGAGGAAGCAAAGAAATTTGTGGTGGATGAGGCTTATGATCCGAGCTACGGAGCACGTCCTTTGAAGAGATATATCCAAAAACACGTGGAAACGTTGGCAGGAAAACTGATCCTGGCAGATGAAGTCAGGACCGGAGATACCATTCTGATCGATGTGAAGGACGGGAAACTTTCCGCTATTGCAAAGAATGCATAATGGTGCTTAAATAGAAAGGCAACTTAGGACACCGCATGTTCGATCGGGCATGCGGTGTTTTGCTGTGTAAGTGGCGGTGAAAGTGGCTCACCATGTACAAAACTTAAAAAAAAATCACATTATGATCATTTACGTGATAGATCAAACATGCTATGATATAGAAACAATAGAGAATTATTATAAAATTTTCTAAAAAAATAACATAAAATTTTTGCTTTTAGTGAGCCGTTTGCAATCTGCAGGGAGTCTTTATAGATAAGACACGAAAACTTGTACACGAGCAACGGTAGAAATAAGGAACGCCCGCATCATTGAGCCTTGTTTCATCACGATGTCCCAAGTGGAGTCTGTCGTGATGAAAGAAGGCTTAATTTTTTGAGCAATTTTCGGATTGCATGTTGCGTGGGAGAAGGAAAAACGGAGGGAACCATGAGTCGGAGAACACACAGAAAATTCCATCAGAGACTGATCGCTTTCATCATCACCTTTGTAATGATGGCATCTACCTTTTACAGCGATTACACCATCGTGAAGGCAAGCGATGACGATGTAACAGGTATCGTTGTGGAAGAAGCGGGCGATACCGCATCGGATCAGGGATCTGAGCAGGATAGCGCACCGGCGCAGGAGGCAGCACCGGCAGAGGATGCTGCAGCAGATGAGGGCGCAGAAGATGCAGGCGATGCAGCGCAGGAGAGCGCAGAAGATACCGGTGATGTCAGCCAGGAAAGTGCAGCTGACGAAAGCGCAGCGGCGGAGTCCGAAAGCGCTGAGAGCGAAGCTGCGAGTGCAGCTACCGAGACCGGATCCGAAGAAGCAACGGAGGAAGATGCTTCCGTTGAAGCGTCTGTAGAAGAGACCGAAGCAGAAACGGAGACCGAGACGGAAACGGAGACTGAGACCGAGACCGAAACGGAAACAGAGACCGAAACCGAAACAGAGACTGAGACAGAAACCGAGACCGAAGAATTCGAGATCACGTATGTCGCAGAAGAAGGCGGTTCTGTAACACGTGAAAGCGAGACCATCACTGTTGTTGACGGTGAGGCAAGCAGCGTACAGGGATCTTCTGCTCTTGCAGATAACGGATATGTATTTGTCAGCTGGACGAAGGACGGCAGTGTTGTCAGCACGTCTAAGACCTTAAAGCCGGCTGCGGAAGAAGCAACATATGTTGCAACCTTCGAAGAAATCCCGATGGAATTTAATCAGTCCGTGACGACCTCGGACGGAATTGTCGTATCGCTGTACGCACGTGCAGGGGTACTGCCGAACGATGCCAAATTAATGGTAGCCAAAGTCAGCGGAACCATGCAGGATAAAGTCCAGAGCGCGATCGAAGAGGATCAGGATGTCGAACTGGACGAAAGCTATACCTATGATATCAATATCTATTCCCCGTCAGCCGGTCAAAATGTACAGCCAGCAGAAGGTAGTGTAGAGATCACCTTTGAAGCGGTTGCGGAAGAAAGTGATGTCGAAGAAAACGATGTGGAGCTGAGTGCATATCATATCGAAAAGAGTGGTGCGACGGTAAGTAGCGTAGAGAAACTGGCAACAGAAACCAACTCGACCGATATCGCATTTTCTACGACACATTTTTCATATTATACCGTTACACTGACAAGAAATGCCCGTGGATCTGAGAAAAATCTGAAAATCAATGTCAAGACAACATCAGGCACAGAGATAGCACGGAAGGATGAACAGAGTGCAACGATCAGTCTGAGCGGGAATGAGAAAAAGACACCGGCAGAGTTGTCGGCGTATATTGAGGCTGATTTTACAGAGGGTAATTATACATTTTCCAAGGCAACGATTACGCTAGGAAATACAGAGTACGATATTGAGTACTTTACGATCTATCATGAAGGCGGTCATAATTACAAAGGCCGTGTATACTACACCAATCGCCAGACCTGGGGCGAGGACTATGTAGAATTTGCTGAAGCACAGGAGAAGGTAACCTTCTACTATACACCAAATGCAGAGTCCGGAATCGTCTTTAAGTATGTTTCCGGTAATACCGATACATCCAAGACAGATATGAATGCTGTAAAGTTTGCGATCGACTTTATCGATGCAAACGGAGAGCAGTTTGATCCGAAAGATAATGTGGCACTGATGAGTGCGCTTACAGACAGCGGCTTTACCAGCAGCTATACCAAAACCGATGTAGACAGCGTGGATATTTCTTCCACCACATTCCCGACCGTTAAGGTAAATGGTGCGACATGCGTTTATGATGGTGCATACTTCTATTGGTCCGGATATTATAACGGAACCAAAAAGGCGGTTACGAACTTCCAAAATCATTTGAAGAAGGCTGTCAATCGTAATTATGACAGTACGATCGGCTTTACCGTAAGCGGTGAGAAGTCTACGGACTTTGGCGATGACTCCGGTCAGTATGCATATGATCCGACCGGTACCCTCCGTGTCGTTTATAAATTGCCGTATACCGTAACCTATGATGGCAACGGTGCAACCGGCGGCAACACGGAAGCGCAGGCAGTGACCAGAAATGAAACGACCAAGGTTTCCGAGAACGGATTTACCAATGCTACCTATACCTTTGTCGGGTGGAATACCCAGGCAGATGGTAAGGGAACATCTTACCAACCGGGTGATTCGATCAAGGTAGACGGTGCGATCACACTGTATGCGCAGTGGAAGAAAAACATCACCATTACCTATGACGGCAACGGGGCAACCGACGGCTCCATGGAGGCACAGGAAGTTACCTTCGGCGAATCTGCGACAATTGCTAAGAACACATTTACCAAAACCGGTTACACATTTACCGGATGGAATACGCAGGCAGATGGAACGGGAACAGCCTATAAAGAAGGCGCTTCCATTTCAAACTTGGAAAGCGACATTACGTTGTATGCACAGTGGCAAGAAAAAGTATACACAGCTACAATGTATGTTATTTTCGATGCGGCTTCAAAACCGGACCTTGAAAAAACGAGTACAACCTCACAAAAGGGCTATAACATTGGCAATTATACGAAATCTCTCGGATCGATCCGGATCAGCGGAGCAATCGCTGATGAGTATGTTTGCTATGCGGAAGATCTTGCGGAAAACAATGTAGAAAGCGCACTCTATTGGGATACGTATAAAAATTCAAGTTATGTAACCAAGGAAAACGATGAATACATTGTACATTATGAATATAAAGGCGTAAAATACAGTTTTAATTATGCGGATGTTGACTGGTATGTCATTAAGGCAAACAGCTATACAGAAACAAATCCAAACAAGACGAGCTGGCATGTGGATGGATGGATCAACCCTGATAAGGTTCAGCGTGAATCTTATACGGTAACATATA
>JAILPR010000241.1 GCA_024699355.1 Lachnospiraceae bacterium | reverse complement strand
TGGGTATCAGCGTACAGCTGAGCTACCAGATCTTTGGCATCCTGATCAATGTTCTGACGGTGTTGATCTCCTATCTGGTATTTCGCAAACTGTTTGACAATGTCTATACGGGGCTGCTTGGTGCAGCGCTGTACAGCATGTCGGTATACCGGATGTTCTTACTGTATTCGGAGGCAGAGCTTGGGGAGAGCATCGCACTGATCTTTGTGCCGCTGATCATCTATGCGGTAGGCATGATGCTGTACCGCGATGCACAAGACCGGGATCCGCGTGCCTGGATTTGTCTGGCACTGGGGCTGACCGGGATCTTACATGCACATCTTTTGACGTTTGTGCTGGTAGTCTGTGCATTGATCGTGGTATGGGTCATCAATATTGGCCGGTTAAAGAGCGCAGAGGTATGGAAACACCTTGGCTTTGCCATCGGACTGTTTGTTCTTTGCAATTTATCGTATGTTTATGTGCTGCGTCTGTATCTGGGCGTTCATGCACAGGTGCATCCGGGCACGGGAAGTGATATTCAGACGTTGGGCTTACAGGTTGCACAGCTCTTTATGTGCTTTTATCAGGCAGGCAGCAGCAGAGACTTTGGCGGAAGCGGTGTCAACAACGCGGCACCGGTCGGCCTGGGCTTTGTCATGCTGGTGATCCTGCTGCTGTTTTTATATCTGGTTGTGGTTTACGGAAAAGAACTTGCAGGACAAAAAAAGCGTGCCGGTCTGCAACTGTTTTGGGTTGGCCTGATCGCAACGTATTTCTCCACGCTGTTATTCCCGTGGGATGCACTTCGCAGAAGTGCACCGGGGCTTGAAGTTGCGATCGGAGACCTGCAGGCGCCGTGGCATTTCTTATCCATTGCATTAACACTGTTTGCAGTTCTTGGCTGTATCGTTTACGAGCTGCTTCGCACACAGTTTCCGGAGTATTACCGCATCGGCGGCGTGGCACTGTTTTTACTGACGGTGCTGAGCAGTTCCTATGCCCTTGCCAACATGCTCTTTGTCTATGACTTCTCCCGCATCAAAATGACGGAAGAGATCGTTTATGAAGGCATCGCACAGGCAGGTGCGATCGATGCCGCAGCGGCTGGTCCGCTCTGGTATATCATGGAGGCACTGAGCATTATCGCCGTGATCTTTGGCATTGTTTGCCTGGTAAAGCGCGGCGGCGCAAATGCAGCGAAAGAGGAGCAACAGTAGATGAAGAGACTCGCAATCATTACCGCCCGCGGCGGCAGCAAACGGATCCCGCGGAAAAATATCAGAGACTTTCTCGGAAAGCCGATCATGGCGTATTCCATTGAGGCGGCACTTGCTTCGGAGATGTTCGATGAAGTGATGGTCTCCACAGAAGATGA
Organism: Lachnospiraceae bacterium; assembly: GCA_024699355.1. GTDB lineage: Bacteria > Bacillota > Clostridia > Lachnospirales > Lachnospiraceae > SIG336. The sequence continues at coordinate 12,151 of JAILPR010000241.1, read as the reverse complement.
AGAGATCGCACAGATCGCAAAACAATATGGTGCCAAGGTCCCGTTTTACCGGAGCGAGAAGACCTCTTCCGATTTTGCGACGACCAATGATGTGCTTTTGGAAGTACTGGAAGAATATCGCAAGCGTGGCGAAGTATTCGATGTGGCGGCGTGCATTTATCCGACCGCACCGTTTGTTACGGCGGAAAAACTGCGCGATGCTGCAAAACAACTGGAAGCATCGGATGCAGACACCCTGATCCCCGTGGTGGCATTTTCTTATCCGCCGCAGCGGGCCATGGTCATTCGTGAGGGGCGTCTGCAGTTTCAATATCTGGAATATATCGACAGCAGATCCCAGGATCTGGAAAAAGAGTATCATGATGTCGGACAGTTTTATCTGTTCCGCACCGGGGCATTTTTGAAGAATCAGAAACTGATGATCGGCAACATCCTGCCTTATCCGGTGGAAGAAACCGAGGTACAGGACATCGATCATGAGTCTGACTGGAAGATCGCAGAGATCAAATATCAGGCATTGTACGGAGAAAAGGCATGAAACTGTTACTGACGGCAATCGGAAAGAGGATCGAGCTGATCACACATTTAAAGACGGCATTTACCGTGATCGGAACAGACTGTTCGGAGCTCAACCCCGCCAAAAATTTTGTGGACAGCTTTTATCTTGTCCCGCGCTATACCGATCCGGACTATGCAGAGGCACTGCTTGCCATCGTCAAAAAAGAGCAGGTAGATCTGCTGGTGCCGTTATATGAACTGGAATTTCCGCTGCTTTGCACGCTGCGCGAAAAACTCCTGGAAGAAGGATGCCGTCTGGTGTTATCCGGGGCGGACGTGATCCGTATCTGCAACGGAAAAGCAGAGACGGCCGCTTTTTTTGAAGAATGTCACATTCCGGCGCCAAAGACCTATCAGCCGCAGGAGATCTTACAGCTGCGGGAGGAGGAGATTTCCTATCCGCTGATCGTCAAGCCCCGTAACGGCATGGGGTCCGAAGGGGTCTTTCGCGTAAAGAACCGGAACGAACTGGAATTTTTTACAGCCTATGTGCCGGGGGCCATCGTACAGGAGTGTGCGCGCGGAGAAGAATATACCATTGATGTGTTGTGTGACTTTGAGGGGCATCCGATCTATATCGTACCGCGCATTCGGCTGGAGGTTCGCTCGGGAGAAGTGGTGAAGAGCAGAACCGTGCGGCAGCAGAAAGTGATCGATGAGACCGCATCGCTTTTGGATGCACTCAATCAAAAAGGCACGGTGATCGGGCCGATGACCGTGCAATGTTTTTACGAGGAAGAGACCGATACGGTATCGTTTATTGAGATCAATCCGCGCTTTGGCGGCGGGGTACCGTTATCGTTTGCGGCAGGAGCGGACTATGCTTCGGCCATGCGCGCCATGGCAACGGGAGAGGAGATCCCGTATCGTGAAGAAGGATTCCGGATCATGACCATGATGCGATATGATCAGTCGGTGTTTGAATCTGTGGGGGACGGAAATGAAATTATGTAAACCGTGGAAAGCGATCCTACTGGATCTGGATGATACGCTGTATCGTGAATACAGCTATGTCTCGGCGGCCTTTGAAGAGGTTGCGGCGTATCTGTCGGATCGCTACGGTGTGGAACAGGATGCGCTGATGGCGACCATGCAGGAGCTGCTGATCACAAACGGCAGAGGCAGGATCTTTGACGATGTCTGCAAGCAGTATGTGATCCAGGAGAATATCAGCCATCTGGTGCAGATCTATCGCAGTGCCAGGCCGAAGCTCTCGTTATATGAGGATGCAGAGATCTTCTTAAAAGAATTAAGAAAGATGGGCGTGAAATCGGCGGTGATCACGGACGGTGCAGCCGGTGTTCAGCGAGCCAAGATCGAGGGCCTTGGGCTGGAAGAGGTGATCGATGAAGTGCTGGTCACAGATGAGCTTGGCTTAAGCAAGCCGGATCCGCAGGTTTATACCACGGTGCTGGAAAAATTACAGATCTCTGCAAACGAGGCGGTATATGTCGGGGACAACCCGGCGAAAGATTTTATCGGCGCAAGGGCGCTCGGCCTTGATACGGTACGGATCATCCGCCCGTTTGGAGATCATATGCGTGAAGAAGCCAAACAGGGCTTTGATGCGGATCGTCAGATCAGCTTACTGACAGATCTGCTGTTATCGGAAGAAGATACTATTTAGGAGAATGATCATGCAAAAAGAATTACAGATCGATGGGCATCTGATCGGGGAAGGTCATCCGACCTTCATCATCGCGGAGATGAGTGCCAATCATAATATGGACTACAACAGAGCGGTGGAGATCCTGCATGCGGCGGCAAAGGCCGGCGCGGATGCGGTCAAGATCCAGACCTATACGGCGGATACCATTACGATCGATTCCGACAAACCGTGGTTTCGCATCACCCAGGGAACGCTCTGGGATGGCGTGACGTTGCATCAGTTATATGAAACAGCATATACGCCATGGGAGTGGCATGCGGATCTGCAGGCGGAGGCAAAAAAGCTTGGCCTGTCTTTTTTCTCTTCTCCGTTTGACTTAAGCAGTGTGGATTATCTCGAGAATCTGGATGTGCCCTGCTATAAGATCGCCAGCTTTGAATTAAACGACATCCCGATGCTGCGCAAGATCGCAAAGTTGCAAAAGCCGATCATCATGGCGACGGGAGTGGCGCATAAAGAAGATATCGAACTGGCGCTGCAGACCTGCAAAGAAGAAGGGAATGAGCAGGTGGTGCTCTTAAAGTGTACATCAGCCTATCCGGCACCGTACCATGCGGTCAATCTGAAGATGGTCCCGCATATGGCAGAGGAGTTTGACTGTATCACCGGACTTTCCGACCATACGATGGGCAGCAGTGTTGCGATCGGTGCAGTGGCGATGGGCGCGCATGTGATCGAGAAGCATCTGACACTGCGCAGAGCGGATGGCGGTGCGGACAGCGCCTTTTCCATGGAGCCGGAGGAGTTCCGGGAGATGTGCGAAGGTATCCGTCATGTGGAAGAAGCCATCGGATGCGTTACATACGAATTATCCGAAAAAGCGGCGGCAGAGCGGGAACATTCCAGATCTCTGTTTGCGGTGACGGACATTAAAGCAGGAGAACTCTTTACACCGGAGAATTGCAGATCGATCCGTCCGGGCTATGGGTTACATACGAAGTATTACGAAGAAATCTTAGGAAAGAAGGCAGCCTGTGACATCGAAAAGGGAACACCGATGTCCTGGAAGCTTGTGGAAGGAGCGCAGGGGCGCATCGATGAGACCCCGGCGGTCAGAAAATAAGACAGAAGAGCAGACAGAAGATCAGTCAGAACAACAGGAGCGGAGAAGGTCATGTTTTACATCAGGGCAGACGGAAATGAACAGATCGGGATGGGACACATCAGACGATGCATGAGCATCGCGGAGGCGCTTTTGGAAGCGGGCGAAGAGGTGTGCTTTTTGATCGCGGACGAGCATCCGGCAAAGATCCTGGAGGAGGCCGGATTTCGCTATGAGATCCTGTTTACGTATTTTGATGAAATGGATGTGGAACTGCCGCAACTGGTCTTAAAGCTGAGTGTGCCGGGAGCGGATGGGAAAGCCCCACGTATCCTGGTCGACAGTTACTATGTCACGGCTTTTTATTTAAAGAATCTGATGCTGCAGGCACAGGTCTTTTTACTGGATGACAATGCGGTCAAAGAACTGCCCTGCCACAGACTGATCAATTACAATATTCACGCACAGAGCCTTGGCTATGCGGAAAAATATCCACAGGCAAAGCTCTATCTCGGACCGGCTTATGCGCCGCTCCGTGCGGAGTTTGGGGCAGATCCTGTCGTGATCCGGGAACAGGTACGCGATATTCTGGTAACGACCGGCGGCGCAGATCATTGTCATATGGAACTGGCACTTGCAGAGGCTGTGATCGATCAGAGGCTGCCGGAGGCAACCTATCATCTGGTCTGCGGACCGTTCAGCACGGACGGGGAGGCACTGGATGCCCTGGCAAAAGAGCATCCGCAGCTGCAGATCCATCATCATGTGACTGAAATGGCACCGCTGATGAGATCCTGCGACATTGCGATTTCGGCGGCTGGCAGCACGCTCTATGAACTGTGTGCACTGGGACTTCCAACTATCGGCTTTTGTGTCGCATCTAATCAACATCAAAACATGGAAGCTTTTGCAAAGCAGACGCCGATCATGAATGCCGGAGATTTCGAGAACGCACCGGGCGAGGTGCTGAACTTTATCGGAAAAGAGGTAACACTCCTGATGGCAGAGAAAGAGCTCCGTGAAAAGATCGCAGCCGCAATGCGTACGATCGTGGACGGACAGGGTGCAAAGCGCCTGGCAAACGCACTGCTGACAGAGTAGAGAGGATATGTTGGAGCAACAGGAACACGGACAAACTTCACATCGAATGCAGTGGATCCTTGCGGCACTGATCACGGTGCTGCTGCTGATCGGGTGCTGCTTTGCAAGCAGAATGCAGCCGGCAAATGAGCAGGATCTGATGGCACAGACCAGACTGATGGAGGTGCAGGGAGAGCCCTGCGAGGCAGAGGTTGCCATGCTGGATCCGGAAGCAGAGCTGGTGATCCTGGGGGACAGCATCATGGCCAAAGAGCGGGAATACCGCACGATGGCATCCTACCTGATGGAAGCGACCGGTCTGAAAGTTTATAATGCGGCCTTTGGCGGGAGCTGTGCGCAAAAGACCAATCGGGAGGATCGCTCTTCCTATCACGAAGACAGCCTGAATCTGTATGCCCTGCAGGAGGCGATCTGCAGTAACGACTATGGCGTACAACTGGCAGATCTTCCGAACAATGCCTATCAGACAGGATATTTTGCACGGACGATCCTGGGACTTTCCAGGCTGGATTTTACGAAGGTGCGCTATCTGATCATTGAACACGGCACCAATGACTGCATTGCTGGGCTGCCGCTTTCGGATCCCGGGGATCCGTACTCGGTCCTGACCTTTGAAGGTGCGATGCGGCTAAGCATTGAGCATCTGCAGCAGACCTATCCCGGGATGCAGATCATCCTGGTATCACCGACGTATTGTAAGCTGACGGATACGAAAGAGCCGTTTACCGAAACGGATTTCGGCTACGGGACGGTGGAAGACTTTTATGCGCTGGAGCAGCGCCTTGCGGCAGAGTATGACCTTCCGCTGATCGATGTGCTGCACGGGGCCGGGATCAACGAAGAAAATGTCAAAGAACTGACGGAAGATGGCCTGCACTTAAATGCGGAGGGACGAGACCTCTATGGGACCTATCTGGGAGCGGAAGTTGCAAAGCTGATCACCAAGTAGCGGACGTAAAGGAACGATTTATGGAACATACACCGACGAAATTCATAAGTTCATATTGGAAACGTCTAAAGCCTCTCTGGAAGGTGACGTTTTTGACCACGGCGCTTGTGATGCTGTGCATCCATTTGCCGGTACTGATCGGAGACTATCCCAATCACGACGGGCTCTCAAGCATGTATTTCGACCAGAATATGATCACCTCCGGCAGGTGGTTTTTGATCGTGGCCTGCTCGGCCTCGTCCTGGTTTTCCGTGCCCTGGATCATCGGGCTGTTATCGGCACTGTTTCTGGGGATCGGCGCGGTCGCACTGGTGGAATTTTTACATGTGGAAGAGCCGCTTTTGGGGGCACTGATCGGTGCTCTGCTTGCGGTATTTCCGGCGCTGGCGTCGACATTTGCCTATCTGTTTACGGCAGATGGGTATATGATGGCGCTGATGCTGGTCTTTTTGGCGCTGGCTGTAACGGACCGCGATCCGAAGGGCTTTTTGGCCGGTGGAGTATTGCTGGCGTTTAGTATGGGCATTTATCAGTCGTATCTGGCCTTTGCGATCGTCCTGGCGCTCTTTGGCGTTGCCAGAGCGGTGATCAGGGAAGAGAGGCCCGGAATACAGATCCTGCACTTTGCAGGGATGGGTGTGATCGGCGTGGCGTTATACTATGTGATCCTGCAAGTACTGCTCCTAGCGGAAGGAAAGGTCCTGGATACCTATCAGGGGATCAACGGCCTTGCGGAAGGTGCACAGACTTCGCTCTTATCGCGCCTGATGCAGATGTACACGGACTTTGCCGCGTTTACACTGCGCGGAAACGTATTGTATAATAATGTGTTATCGCTGATCGCCTTGCTGGTGCTGCTGTGCAGCATGATCGTGGTGCTGATCGCAGGCGGCTACCTGCGAAAATGGCAGATCCCGGGCATGTTGCTGCTGTTTGGACTGCTGCTTCCGCCGGCGATGAACATGATCCTCGCGATCTCGCCGAATGTCACATATCATCTGTTGATGCGTTATCAATGGGTATTACTCCCGATCGGTGTAGCGATCTTTGGATGGAAAGGTGCAAAATCCTGTCGCAGCGCTGTTTCCGGGGCGGTACAGTGGGCACTTTTCTTATCGCTTCTTGTGCTGATCGGAAATTATGCGGTGACGGATAATATCGCCTACACCAATCTGGAAAAGAAATACGAAAAGACGTATGCTTACTGCCTGCGCCTTGCGGATCGCATGGAACAGACCGAAGGATACTATCAGGGGATCCCGGTGGCAATGGTCGGCGTGCAGAGCAAAGACGCCTATCCGGAGACCGACATCACCGGTAGCGTGACGAGCAATATGATCGGCATGAACGGAGACTATCTGATCTATACCGATACGAATTATCAGGAATTTATGAAATACTATCTGGGCATTACCATAGAACTGGTGTCCGATGAAGAGATGGAGAGGATCTATCAGACACCGGAATATCAGGCACTGGATACATTCCCGGGGCCCAATTCGATGCAGGTAGTGGACGGCATCTTATATATCAAGACAGAGTGAGGCAAGATGGCACGATTATCAATTGTATTACCTTCGTATAACGAACAGCAGAATATCGCAAGGACGCATCAGACGCTGCAGGATATCCTGACACAGGCAGGAATCGAGTATGAACTGATCTTTATCAGCGATGGATCCAAAGACGGGACGTATGAGGAAATCAAACGCATCGCAGCCCGGGATCCGAACGTCAAAGGTGCGGAATTTTCCAGAAACTTCGGAAAAGAAGCAGCCATTTTTGCAGGACTGAATCTGGCGCTTGGCGATGCCGTGATCGTGATGGACTGCGACCTGCAGCATCCGCCAAAGATGATTCCGGAAATGTGGAAGCTTTGGCAGGAAGGCTATGAAGTCGTGGAAGGTGTTAAAAACAGCAGAGGAAAAGAAAGCCTGTTCCATAAACTTGCGGCAGGCGGATTCTATCGTCTGATGAGCCGTATGATGCACATCGATATGGCAGCGACATCAGATTATAAGCTGCTGGATCGCAAGGTGGTCAATGTCCTGCTGGATCTGACGGAGCGCAATACCTTTTTCCGTGCCCTCAGCTTTTGGGCGGGATTCCGCTCCACCAAAATTTATTATGACGTGCAGGAGCGCGCGTTCGGAGAGAGCAAATGGTCTTTTGGCTCGCTCATGCGTTATGCCATCAGCAATGTGACCAGCTTTAGTACGATCCCGTTGCAGATGGTGACCGTGCTTGGCGTGGTTTCGATCATTTTCAGTCTGATCCTGGCGGTGCAGACGCTGGTACGCTTTTTACTCGGAGATTCGGTGGAAGGCTTTACCACGGTCATCCTACTGATCCTGATCATTGGTGGCTTTATCATGCTCAGTCTCGGGATCATCGGACATTATCTTGCCAGGATCTATGAAGAAGTCAAAGGCAGACCGCGGTATATCATCCGCGAGACGACAGGCGACATTCGGGGGAATGTAAACGGACGATGAAGAATCAACGAACCAAACGAATGGCAAATATAGAGGCGCTTCGGCTGCTGGCCATGCTGATGGTGGTCTCTCTCCATTATCTGGCCAAGGGAGAGCTGCTTCCGGCACTGACTGCACCGATGAATGCGCAGGGCTATCTGGCATGGTTTCTCGAGGCACTTTCCATTGCGGCGGTGGATGTCTATGTACTCATCAGTGCCTACTTTCTGACCGAAACGGGCTTCCGGTGTAAGCGTCTGATCGGGCTGGTCTGCCAGGTGTTGTTTTATACAATATTAATACCACTTGTTATGATTGCGATCGGTGTCGTGGATGTGCACAGCATTCAGATCTATGATGTGCTGCAGTCCGTGCTGCCGGTCAATATGTTGCAATACTGGTTTGTCTCTGCCTATGTACTGATGTATCTCTTTACACCGGTCCTGAATGCGGCGGTACATGCCATGAAACGAACACAGCTCCGCTACACGATCTTCCTGATCCTGATCATGGAGTCTCTGGCAAAGACCATCCTGCCGGTGCGGCTGGAACTGGACAATCTCGGCTATGACTGTCTGTGGTTCATGACGGTCTATCTGATCGCGGCCTACATCAGACTCTATGGCATCAGCTTCTTTGAAAAGCGCAGCGCATCTATCATATCGTATGTTATTTTAGTGTGCGCCATTTATGGTGTAACCCTGATCGTACGGGCGGTTTACTTATCCGCCGGTGTACTGGAAAACTTTATCGAGGCGCCGTTCGGATACAACCATTTGCTGACACTCGGTGCGGCCATCGCACTGTTTTATGCATTCCGGGATCTGACGATCGAGGGGAAAGCAGCGGAATGGATCTGCAGATTGTCCCCTTATACATTCGGTGTTTATCTGTTGCACGAGGAACTCTATCTCCGCTATCGCTGGCCGTTTTGGTTTGGCGCAGGTGCGATCGATTCACCGTTTGATCTGTTGTGGCACTGGCTGCTGGCGATCGTTTCGGTCCTGCTCATCGGGTGTCTGATCGATGCGCTTCGCGCAGCGTTGTTCCGTGGGGCCGGGAAAGTGCTTGCAAGGACAGCGCTTGCACGAAAACTATCGGAGATTGATCTCCGACTTTCCGGAAAATGATCCTCCGGCAAAAGAACGATAGAATCTAAAAATACGGGATAAATAAAATCTTGATTTTACAAACCATTCAATCAACAAAACGAAATCGGATTCTTGTGGCACTTTGCATCATCACCCTGGTGCTTTGGCCACTGCGTCATGTCTGGCTCGGCGTGGAACTGACCGACAGCGCCTACAGTGCAGGTAACTATGCGTTGCTGGATCGCCTGGATCAGATGTGGCTCTTTTCTACCTATCTGGCCAACCTCTGCGGGGCATGGATGTCATCGCTGCCGTTTGGTCAGACCATGATGGGATTAAACACCTATACGGCACTGACGGTGAGTCTGCTTTCCGTGCTTTGCTTCTGCATGCTGGTGCGCCGTATGAAGGTATCCTACGGGATCGCCTGGCTGGGCCTGTTTCTGGCGGAGAGCCTGTGCTGGTGTCCGACCACGATCTTATACAATTATCTGACCTATTTGCTCTTTAACGCGGCGGTGATCCTTTTGTTTGTGGCACTCCGCTATGAACAGCGATACCTGTTTGTCATGGCCGGGATCCTGCTTGGCTGCAATTTCATGGTGCGTTTTCCGAATATCGTGGAATGCCTGTTGATCGTAGCGGTATGGTATTACGGCTATCTGGTAAAAAAGCGCTTCAAAGATGTGGTGCTGGAATCGATACTGAGCATCGGCGGTTTTCTGCTGGGTGCCGGGATCTGGCTGCTGCAGATGATTGTGCGTTACGGGATGGATGCCTATGTGACGGCGATCACGAGGCTTCTTTCGATGCCGTCCGAGGCGACGGACTACAGTCTGACCTCGATGATCCTGACACCGCTCCTTGATTACAAAGCGAGTGCGCGTTGGCTGCTTTGCATGATCGCACTGGTCCTTGTGATGACGATCCTGTTTTGGATCGGAAAAGAAAGAGGGTATCGTTTTAAGCAGGCGTTGATGCTGATTGGTATCGCAGGGCTCTTTGCCTGGTGGTATCGGCTGGGCGTATTTAATCTGCGCTATTACACCTATGAAAGTATGTTTCAGTGGGTTGCGGTCCTGTTACTGATCACGATCCTCTTTGCGCTTTCGTTGCTGATCCGGAAAGAGGCGGACCGCGGACAGAAACTGTATGCGATGCTGGTGCTGATCGTGCTGTTTGTCACGCCGCTTGGCAGCAACAACCATTTATATCCGAACATCAATAATCTCTTTCTGGTCGCACCGTTCACGTTACAGCAGGTTTGGGAACTGATCATCGGCAGACAGACCGATGACGGATATCTGCCGGGAGAGTTGTATTACCCGGTTGCGGAGTGGAAGGAACATCTCTTCCCGTCGTTTCCGCTAAAGTCCATGCTGATCGCTTTTCTCTGTGCAACGATCGTGCAGGGGGTTTGTTTTGGCGCGGTATTTACGTTCCGTGACGGGATGAGCGGCCAAATCAGAGATACAAAGATCGAAAAAAATGCTATACTAAGTGGAATGGTGACCAATCGTGAGCTTGCAGAGCAAATCGAGTCACTGACGATGTATATTGAAGATGCGGGCCTTTCGGACCGCAGCGTGATCCTGTACGGGCAGATCCCGGCACTTTCCTATTATCTGGAGATGCCACCGGCGATTTCCACCACCTGGCCGGATCTGCGATCTTATTCTCTGGAGATGTTTCAACGGGAGATCGCACAGGTTGAGAAGGCCTGCAGCCAAAATGCGGCAGACCGACCTCTGATCATTGTGAGTGCATCCATCGATGCTTATCTGACGGAGGATGCCGAAGGGCTGGAGTTGACCGGTACTTCACAGGCACAGATCGATGCCTATGCGGCGGATGAAAAATTATCCTGCCTGACCGCATTTATGGAAGCGGAAGGATATACAGAGAGCTACTGTAACAGTGGCTTTGCAATTTTTGAGTAGCGGGGGATACAACTTTTGGGAAAGAAATGTATCTATACAGATAAATGACTGTAAAGCGAGGACATCAATATGATCAGATTTAACGTACCGCCGTATACCGGCAAGGAACTGACGTATATTCAGAAAGCTGTCGAGAATCAGAAGATCTGCGGCGACGGCGAATTTACCAAATTGGATAACGAGTGGATCGAGAAGCGGACAGGAACAAAGAAGTGTCTGTTGACCACATCCTGCACGCATGCGACGGAGCTTGCGGCACTGCTTGCGGACATTAAGCCGGGGGATGAAGTCATCATGCCGTCTTATACGTTCTGCTCTACCGCAGATGCGTTTGTCATGCGTGGTGCGGTTCCGGTATTTGTGGATATCCGTCCGGATACCATGAACATCGATGAGAATAAGATCGAAGAAGCGATCACCGAAAAGACCAAAGCCATCTGCCCGGTCCATTATGCCGGTGTTGGCTGCGAGATGGATACCATCATGGAGATCGCTAAAAAGCATCACCTGATCGTGATCGAAGATGCGGCACAGGGGATCATGTCAACCTACAAAGGCAAAATGCTCGGTACCATCGGCGATTTCGGATGCTACAGCTTCCATGAGACCAAAAACTACAGCATGGGCGAGGGCGGCGCGCTCCTGATCCGTGATGAAAAAGATATTGAAGCAGCAGAGATCTTCCGTGAGAAGGGTACCAACAGAAGCAAATTCTTCCGTGGACAGATCGACAAATATACCTGGGTTTCCTTCGGATCATCTTACCTGCCGAGTGAAATGAATGCGGCCTATCTGTATGCACAGCTTGAAATGGCGGATGAGATCTTTGACGATCGTATGAGTAGCTGGAACAGATATCGTGCCAATTTACAGTCTCTGGCGGATGCCGGCAAGATCGAACTGCCGACGATCCCGGGCGACTGCACGCACAATGCGCACATGTTCTACATCAAGGCAAAGGATCTGGAAGAGAGAACCGCACTGATCAGTTTCTTAAAAGAAAAAGATATCCTGGCGGTATTCCACTACATTCCGCTGCACAGCGCTCCGGCAGGTGTGACCTACGGACGCTTCCATGGCGAGGATGTTTATACGACCAAAGAAAGTGAGAGACTGCTTCGTCTGCCGCTGTATTATCAGCTCAAGCCGGAACAGGTGGACTATATTTCAGATCAGGTAAAGGAATTCTACAAGTAATGGATGACGTCAGAGTAGAAGGCAAAGAAATCTATTTGCGCCTGATGAAAGATGAGGATACGGATCTGATCGTGAAATGGCGAAACCTTCCCAGGGTACGGTCCAGATTTATCTATCAGGAACTGTTTAC
>JAILPR010000227.1 GCA_024699355.1 Lachnospiraceae bacterium | reverse complement strand
TAGAACAGGATGATGAGCATCGCTGTCGGAACTGCGATCAGGATGATATGTGAGAAAAAGAGCTTCGTCTGGATCGAAGCATCGCGTAGGAAATGTTTCATGGAACTCTCCGAAGGCGGCGGCTCTCCGATGGCAATGCGCCGCCGGGTTAGTGGTTACGATATTCGGTCGGTGAGAGGCCGACGACTTTTTTGAAGATCTTACCGAAATAGTTGACGTCCAGGTAGCCGACTTTTTCTGCGACATCCGAGATCTTGTAGCGTGGATCGTCCAACAGAAGGCGGGCCTTTTCGACGCGGTATTCGGTGATGTACTGATTTAAGGTCTGTCCGGTTTCATTTTTAAACAGCGTGCAGACGTAAGGCGCGGAACGCTTGACGTGGTCGCTGATGGATTTGACCGAGAGGGAGTCGTTCATGTAGTTGGCATGGATGAATTCCCGGATCGCATAGATCATCGAACTGCCGGCACTGTGCTCCTGAAGAAGCTGCAGGAATTCATCGGTGCGCGCACGCAGCTCCCGGTGGAGGGCTAAGAGCGTGGAGGCGGAGTCGATCATCTCCCAGATACTGGCACGGTCATCGACCTGTGTGATCTGTGCCGACTGTCGTGCGTGCTGCAGTTGCAGATAATATTTATAATAGATGTCTTTGACCTGACTTGCGAGTAGCGGGCACGGCGGTGCAAACTGCGCCGCAAGGCGATTTAATACCTCTTCGGCGCGATCCGCATCACGCGCGGAGAGCGCTTCACTGTACTCGGGCAAAAGGTCAGTGATCATCGGCGGTGTCGTAATGGCCTCCGGGTCATTGATCAGGATTTTGTTATGATCATAGAAAAAACTTCCCTGCAGTAAGATGACCGCGGACTGATACGAATCGTAGGCGCGACGAACGCCCTCGACACTGTCACCGACGGACAGGAAGACATCGCCAAGCGGCTGGATGAGGGAGCGGATCTTTTCCGCATAGTGGATCAGGCGTTCCCGTTTTTTGGAAGATCCGTACAAAAACAGGCACAGGTGCCGGCCATGCTTGATACAGTGAACTTCCTGAAGATTATGCTCACCCAGATATTCATCGATGGAGGGCAGGACCTCGGAGAGATAGCGTTCGGTAAATTCCAGTGTGGCATCCGCAAACTGGATGATGAGACAGGTAAAGGTATCGTTTTGTTTCAGCGATGGCGGCAGGGAAAAGTGCGGATCGCTCAAGGCCTGCTCGAGAGAGGCGGAAGGCTGTGTCAGGAGGGATGCGAAACGATTCTCCAGCGCCATGCTGCGCTCTAACTTGATGGAAGAAGTCGCAAGGATCCGGCTCTGTGCTTCCGCAACAGCCTCTGTGATCTCGGCCGCATCCAGTGGCTTTTCCACGTAATTGACGGCGCCGAGTTTGATGGCGGCTTTTAAGTATTCTTTGTCACTGTAACCGCTCATAAAGATGATCGCACACTCCGGCAGACTCTCGTGGAGACGTGTCGCCATCTGCACGCCATCCATCCGCGGCATGCGCACATCGGTCAGGATGATCTCCGGGCGTTTCTGCATGGCGAGCTGCAATCCGTCGACACCGTTGTCGGCTTCATAGATCTCCGAAATGTGCAGGCTTTCCCAGTCGATCGACGTTTTTAAGCCGTTTCTTGTTAACTTTTCATCGTCTACGATCAGAAGTTTCATCATGTGTTCTATTGTATCTCATTTCCTTAAAAATTTCCTTTAAATCAAAAAATCTTCCCGTTTTAGAGAATTTTTAGACTTGCTAGAATAACTATAAAGGTGTAGTAGGAATAATTTGCACAATTAGAAGGAGGTTTCAAGTGGCAGAGGATTATATTCTGGAACTTCGGGGAATCACCAAGATCTTCCCGGGTGTCAAAGCCCTAAATAAGGTACAGTTCCAGCTAAAGCGCGGCGAGATCCATGCGCTGATGGGAGAGAACGGTGCCGGAAAATCAACATTTATCAAGGTTATTACCGGCGTACATGCCGCAGAAGAAGGACAGATGTTCTTAGAAGGCGAGGAAGTACATTTCAAGGGACCGCGTGATGCGCAGGCAGCTGGTATCGCCGCAGTGTATCAGCATCCGACATCTTATCCGACCCTGTCCGTTACGGAAAATATTTTCATGGGTCATGAGGATGTGAAGAGCGGTATCATCCAGTGGCGCGACATGACGGCCAAAGCGCAGGAGTTGCTCGACAGTCTCGATGCAGACTTTAAGCCGAATGCGGAAGTCGGTTCTTTGACGATCGCACAGCAGCAGATGGTCGAGATTGCCAAGGCACTGTCCACCAATGCAAAGATCATCATTCTGGATGAGCCGACGGCAGCGCTGACCGCCAATGAGTCCGAAAAATTATATCGCATCGTGGAAAAGCTCCG
>JAILPR010000123.1 GCA_024699355.1 Lachnospiraceae bacterium | reverse complement strand
ATCAGCGGACGCCCTGTATTGCAGTGTTTCCAGTAGTTCGTCCATTTGACCTTTGCTTCTTCCCAGTCATTTTTGTACTTCATGTGTTGCTCTCCTCCATTGTCTTATTCTTCTCGCTCTTCCCTTGGTCGCGTAACCTTTTTCCTCATTTTTCGCATGCATACCGCCTGCTACATCTCTTCCCCAAACATCATGTGTTCCATATAGAGGTCGGTAAACATCGGATCGGATGCCAACGGGATCTCCTCTGCCATCTGTGCGATCTTTGGCATCTGCACGATCGCCTGCGGATCTGTCAGCGCCAGCACCGCCCCCTGTAGCGAGGTATTGCCCGCAGCCTTCACTACCGTCAGCAGCTCTTGGGAAATCAATCCGATCGCAGAAGCTTTCTCCATATTGAGATAAAATCCGAAACCGCCCGCGATATAGACCGCAGCCAGATCCTTTGCCGTAATGCCGTACTTGGCGATCAGCACTTCCATGCCCGCGCGCACCGCACTCTTGGCCAGCTGCAACTCCCGGACATCCTTTTGTGTAAAGACAATTCCTTCCACCAGCGGATAACCGTCGTCAAAAAAGTCGTCATCCATCACCCCGGTCTCATCGACGAGCTTCGTCCCGATCAGCTCTGCCATGATCTCTACAACACCGGTGCCGCAAATGCCTACCGGCGCAGCATTCTCGATGGTCTGCACCCGGCATTGCTTCGTTGCAGGATCGATCGATGCCCCACTGATCGCCCCTTTGATGCTGCCCATACCGCAGGAGATATTACCGCCTTCAAAGGCCGGTCCTGCCGCCGTGGACGTTACCAGGATCTTTTCCCGATTGCCCAGTGCCATCTCTCCGTTGGTGCCAAGATCCACCAACAGCACCGGCTTATCGCTTTGCTGCATCCCGCAGGCATACATGCCCGCCGTGATATCCGCACCGACATAGGTCGATACCCCCGGTAACATCAGAATCGTTGTCTGTGGCAGATCGTCTCTTCCCAGCACGCGCTGTGCATCAAAGCTTTCCTGCGCAAGTGAAACCGCCGTAAACGGATAAACGCCAAGTCCCTCACAGGAATATCCCATCAGCAGATGTTGCATGGTCGTATTCCCCGCAACCGTCATTCGCGCCAGCTGCGTCTTCGGCACTTCATAACCCTTTAGCAACTGATCAATGGCTGCATTCAGATCCTCCCGGATGCTCTGCTGCAATTCTTCTTTTTTTCCTTCATTCGACGCCTGGATCCGGCTGATGACATCCGCACCGAACTGCCGCTGATGATTGATGCCTGTCACGGTATCGATCACCGCACCAAGGTCCAGATCCACCAGGCTTAAGGCCAGCGTCGTAGAGCCGATATCGATCGCGATCCCAAACGAATGCGATACGTCTGCTTTGCCAAGTTGTGCTTTTGTACCAAGCGCATGGATCTGCTCTTCTTCCTGCCAGAGCAGTTCGATCGCCAACCGGTCGCTGGCTGCATCCCCTGCGGCACCTGTATCCTGCGCCGCACCTGTACCCTGCGCCTCTTTCGCATCCTGCACCGCTTCCGCATCCTGCACCGCTTCCGCAGGGATCTGTGCCATACAGGCCAGACGGATCCCATCCGCGATCTCGTCTTTGGTCAGACACATCTCATCGGCATGTGTCACCGGCAGACTTCCCTGACAGACACGGATCCTGCACTTGCCGCAAACGCCTCGTCCGCCGCACTGTGCCGGCATATAGATGTCATTTTCTTTGAGTAATTCGCCGATCGTGCATGGATGCGTCACCGGTAATTCCATGGGCTTTGCCCCGAGAAGTTTCATTCGTTTCCCTTTCTGTGCATCAGACCGCGCATTGCGCAGTTTTTCATCGGACAACTTTTACAATCGTGTGTCACATGAAATTCCTTCGGATCATCCGAGATCGTATAGATGTGACCGCTGGATTTGATCGGACGAAGCATATCGCCGTCCGTCATGGTAATGCCAAGATGTGTTTCCGCATTCAACACCTTCCAGGTATCGCGCTGCGCTGACATCGGGATCAGGTTGGGAGCCTCATACCCCTGATGGATCCCGATCCCCCGCGTGATACAGTACTTACGGATCTCTTCCGCAAGTTCGTTGCCAAAGGAAAATAAGGCACTGTCTGCCATGAAATCCACCATCATGCCTTCGAGCAGATCTTCTTCCATGGTTTGCGAAATGTACGTCACGATCTCTGTGCCGAGCGTCCCCATC
>JAILPR010000040.1 GCA_024699355.1 Lachnospiraceae bacterium | reverse complement strand
CCGTACCGAGACGCTCTGGAAATGTCTCGACAGCCTAAAACCACTTATGGATGCTGTGCCATCGGAGCTTGTCATCGTTGATACCGGATGTGATGAGGAAACGAATCGCCGGATGCATACCTATACCGATCAGATCTATCCGTTCACCTGGATCAACGACTTCGCCGCGGCAAGGAACTGCGGTCTGGAAAAATGCAGTGGCGACTGGTTTCTCTATATTGATGACGATGAGTGGTTTACCGATGTTACTGAGATCGTTGATTTTTTTACCTCGGGGGACTATCAAAACTACAGTGCCGCCTGCTATATCCAGCGCAACTATTCCGAGCGCAGCGGCAAACAGTATACCGATTACTTCGTTCGCAGGATCTTTAGCCTGGAGACGAAGCCTCGCTTCATGTCAAAGATCCACGAATATGTCCGCGTCCCGAATCGTGATAAACTGCTGCATAGCCCGGTAGATCACTATGGCTATATCTATGACACCGCAGAAGAACACTACGCACACTCTCTGCGAAATATCAAACCGCTTGAGGAAATGATCGAAGAGAATCCCAAGGACTTCCATTCGTATATCCAACTTCTCCAGGAATACGAAGGCATTTCAAACTTCGCTGCGGCTCTGCCGATGAGCCGCCAATTGATCTCGAACCTCAAGGGCATGGAGCAAAAGAGCGGATACCGCGCCGTCTATAGTTATGGAAGGTACATGGAATTCTTAAGTCTGCTAAAGCAATTCCGGGATGATGACGCTGTGCGCTGTGCAGACGATGTCTTTCGGGACCGAACTGTTTCCGACGTTGCACGCGCCATGATCCATCATCAGCTGGCATTCCGCTACTGGGAAGCTAAGAAGGACGATGTAAGTACCGCGAAGCATGCCCTTGCCTATCGCGAGATCTATGACAAACGGCATGATGATGAGAAATACATCGCCGACGAAGGCCTGATGACCCTGCATAATACCTTCATTCCGATGAAAGCAGATCCGGTGACCTGCATCGGCATCCTGGCATCTCTCCGTTTGGGGGATACTGCACCGATGAAGCAGTACCTCAAGACCCTTGGGTGGGACGGGAAGCTCATCCTTTGCGTAGACTTTGAGTCGCAGTTCCTCGAAGCCATTGCCGGGCTGCCGTTTGAAGAAAGCTTCTGTGAGGCGATCCGCCTCATGTGTGAAAGCGTCATCGCCAGACAAAGGATCTTTGCATACATCGGCACCTTGCAGGACTTCGATGCACCGGCGTATCGAAGTCTTGCCCGGATCTTTGCAGACCTCAAGGGGAAGGAGCCTCTCCTTCTTTGTATGAAGATCGTGCATGCAGCGGAGGGCGCATCTCCAGAAAGTGACGCACTGCTCACCACCCTGTTTGCACAGCTGATCGAACTGACCACGAACTTTATGGACCTCCCGCTTGCCATCTGGCAGATCGCCAAAGATCGGGACATCGACTTTAGTCCTGCCTTAACCGCGCTGGATTATACGCGGTTCATGCAGGCAGTCAACCGCTTCATTGCAACTTCTTATAAGAAGTGCTCTGCGGAAGACGTAAGTGAAACTGACCGTGCAAAGATCCTTGATGATGCAGCGTTTGTGGCGGAGCTCTTTTTATCTCGCCTGCCGGAAGATTCTAACCGGTGGTTATATTTGCAGGCATCCTATGCGCGATTCATGATCAGGCAATGCTATGCGCAGGTTCCTTACCAGGAATTACACGACCTACTCTCATCCTGTGTGCGACTCACAGGCGCACTGTATGATCCGTACTACACCGATCAGGCCCGCAGCGATGAGATGGAAATGCTCCCGCTGGACTACCGCTTTGCCCTGCACTTAAAAGCACTCTTAGATGCGGAAGCAGCCGGCGATGCACAGACGCTAAAGTCATCGATCGAGGCTGCTGCCTCTGTGATCCCGCAATTAAAGGATGCGATCCTGCACTATGCAACACTGATCACAGAGCAATTAAAAGCAGAAGCCGCACCTGCATCTTCTTCGCAGATCACGGAAGACATGGAAGCGCTTCGCAAACAGCTCCTGGAAAAGGCCGCGCAGCTCCGTGCCGCCGGCATGACAGATGCTGCAGATCAGATCCTATCTCAACTCGAAAAATTCTAAAAAAACCGGCACCGGGTGCTTTATTGCAACTCCCGGTGCCGGTCATTTGATTTCTGAATATGATGTTGAGCCTCTGAAGATTACTGCTTCTCTGCCAACTGCTGCCGCAGCTGCGCGATCAAAGCATCCTTTTCTTTCAGTTCCTGCTCTTGCTTAGAAAGTTTATCCTCTTGTTCGGAAAGTATACCCTTTTGATCTTTCAGCTTCTGTTCTTGCTCGGAAAGTATATCCTTTTGATCTTTCAATACCTGTCCGTTTTTGGCGATCACTTCTTCCATCTCACGGATCCGTGCTTCATCTTCCCTGATCTTCTCCGCAGCTCCTGCCATGCGTCTCTGATAGTCGTATTTTTCTCTTTCTTCACACACTTCTCGGATTGCATCCTCCTGTGAGTATCGATAAATGGTTCTTAC
>JAILPR010000037.1 GCA_024699355.1 Lachnospiraceae bacterium | reverse complement strand
GGGGTCTCTCAGAGGTGGTCTTCAATACGTTCCTGACCAAAAAGCTCTCAGTATCTGCTTTTCTTCCTGTTGTCCCGAATGGTATCTACTCTTCTCTTCAACGATTTTTCTATGAAACTGCAATTATTTTAATCCACTTTGATGGAGTTGTAAAGGTTTTCCGTAAATCCGGTTGTCTTCCTGTAGTTCTTCCGACAATACCTATGCTATAATTTTGGGTGAAATTTTGCGGTGTTTGGCAACAGACATCGCTCTATAGTAATGACGATCGAGGTTTATAAAGATGACTTCTATTTCCAAACGCCGCTATATCATAAAGTATACAGTCTTATTTCTGCTGCTCTCTGCGGCATTCTATTCAGCCTTTTTGTTGAACGGCAAAAGTTTTGTCTGGTCGGCCGACGGCTATACACAGCATTTGCGTGCTTTGACCTACTATGCAAAATGGTTGCGTACCATCGCTTACAATATCCTTGTCCTCCATCAGTGGGAAATTCCCGCTTATTCATTTTCGATCGGCTATGGATCCGACATCCTGACCTCATTGCAGTACTATTGTATCGGTGAACCGATCACCCTGTTTTGTGCGTTAGTTCCGGTCAACTATATGCCCATCTTTTATACCGCTTGTGTTTATCTGCGCCTGTATTTTGCGGGACTGTTTTTTTCCTTTCTCGGAATGGAACTTCGGCAGATCCGTCATGAAAGCGCCTTATTGGCCGCTTCTTTTATCTATATCTTCAGTTCCTACAGTATGTCCAACTTAAGCCATCCGTTTTTCCTGATCGGACTGGTCTTTGCTCCAATGGTCCTCATCGGTGTGGAAAAAATATGGAAACAGCAAAGTCCCTGTTTTTATATTGTTGCGGTGTTCATCGCATCCATCAGTAATTTCTTTTACTTTTACATCACTGTGATCTTTATCGTGCTCTATGTTTGCATTCGACTGATCGTCGATCCGGTCATGCTGAAAGAACGAATTCACCACACGATAACCTGCGCCATCGGGGGGATCATCGGAACCGGCATGGGCGCCGTGATTCTCCTCCCGACCTTATATGCGGCATCCATGGATGCAAGGACCTCCCTTTCGCAAACCATGTCTCTGCTATTTTCCGCATCCCACTATCAGTCCATTCCCAAAGGACTCCTGGAAAGTTTCGGCGGGATCACCGTCATTGCGCTGCTGTTTATGATTCGTTCCACAACAGTGCAACGACGCTGGAAAGTACTGTTTGCCGCACTGTTTTTCTGCAATCTTTTTCCATGGGCTTCCCGGATTTTTAACATCACCGGAGAATCCAGATTCGACTATCTGATCCTTCTTGTGATGTCTATTGCTTTGCTCGATCTGGCAGAGACAGCTCAGGAACAACAAGGCCGCAGTAAACACATTCTGGTGGGATTTGGCATGTATTGTGTCCTCTGTGCCATCCTCGGCTGGCAGTTTTCCGAACGCAGCCTGCTCCAATCACTGATCGGGATCCTGTTGGTATGTTATCTGGCGTTTCGTCAGCAGATGAAGACTTTCGTTTTTCTGCTTACCGCAGTAGTTACCGTCCTGGTAACTGCCTATGAGTCTTCCTCATTTGCTACGGGAAACAACACCGGTGATTATCTGGCTTATGACGGTCTGATGGAGCGTATGCTCTGGAACCGGACCGCCCAAATATCTGCAGAACATTCTCCGACCGGGTTTTACCGGATCACCTCCGAAGGTGAAGAACGAAATGCAGGAATGCTTTCCGGCGTCTCTTCCATCAGTTATTTCTGGAGTTTATCCAATCCCTATGTTGTAGAGATGTTATCGGAATTAGAGGTTGAAACCGCCTCCGAGATGCTCCATGAGATCTGCTCTTATGATCATCGTACTACCCTGGAAGCCATGGCCGGTGTCAAATACGATATGGACGGCTCGGAAAGAGACCTGTCTCTTCCGCTTGCCTATCTGCAAACTACCCGGATCTCCGAATCGGAGTTTCAGACACTGACCGCCCTGCAGAAGCAACAGGCAATGCTGGATGGTGTGATCGTACATGATACCGATACGGATCTCCCGGAGCTGCAACCCACTGATTTTGTAAACAACTGTGAGGCTTATGCCCTGCAGATTGCTTCCACAACCGGTAATGTTCAAATCGATGATCATACCATCACCGTTTTGGAACCTGATGCCTCTGTTCAAATGGCTCCTCTCGCGCTTTCTTCCGGCGAATGGTATCTTCATCTGACAGAGTTATCCTATGAAGAGTATACCGACTGGGACATTTACCGGACACTCGGGCTCACGCAGTCGATAAGTCGTTATGAGAAACGAAAAATGCAGTACGAGGATCGTACGCATGAAGAAGCCACGAAGGTGACGCTTGGGATTTCCTGCGCAACTTCAGCAGATACCTACACTAAAGATATTCAACATCTCACCCCTTCCTGGCATTACTACTTTGGCAAAGAGGATTATCTGACCAAGCTTGCTGACGGCACGGAAGGAACCGTAACGATCACGTTGACCTTCCCGCAAACAGGTGTCTATACGTTTGATGACCTTTCTCTCCAGGTGCTCTCTACAGACTACCAACGTGCACAGATTCAAAAGTTAAGTGACGATGTTCTCTCAGACATTGATCTGCACAATGAGAATGCCGCTTATGCGACAAACCGGATCACTGCCCTCTCTCAGACATCACAAGATGGCATGCTGGTATGGTCGATTCCGTATTCCGAGGGATGGAAAGCGTATGTTGACGGCGAACAAGCTGATCTTTATCGCGCAAATATCATGTATCTGGGACTTCCTGTCAGCGCCGGAGAGCATCAGATCCGGCTGGTCTATGAAACCCCGTTCATGGACATCGCAATCCCGATCACGATTTTCTCATGGATCCTGTTCTTTTGCTTCGCGTGGTTTGATCATAAAAGCCGCAGCAAAATCACGCTGAACCAGGACCATTAAAAAAAGGTCGATGCAACGGCATCGTGTCTGAAATTCAGACCCGCCCCGCAGCATCGACCGCTTTTAATTTAATACGATCTCTTCTTCCTCATACCCGTAATCCGTAACCGTGACCCCATCGAAATCCTGTCCGATGGTAAAGGTAGCGATGCCACGCACACGGCAATTGTCCTTGGTCTGTCCGGAGACAAAATTTCCAAGAGAGTAATAGATCAGGGTCTTGTGTCCGTCTGCCCTGACGCGCATCTCATGCGTCTGCACGACATGCGGATGTGTCCCGACGACCACATCGACGCCCACTTCGGTAAAGAGGTTCGCCA
>JAILPR010000003.1 GCA_024699355.1 Lachnospiraceae bacterium | reverse complement strand
GGCCGGCCGCGAGAAATCTTGTGGCCGGCCTTTGCTAGACAAACGGAAATGTTTGGTCTAAGATGAGAGCGATGAGCCTTATGCAAAATCTAGAGATGGAGGAACTCGAAATGGAGAAAAAACAGTTAGACTGGGGAAATTTAAGCTTCGGTTATGTACAGACCGAGGCAAGATATGTGTCCAAATACAGCAATGGCGCATGGGATAACGGTACGATTACCGACGATGCAAATGTTGTATTGAACGAATGTGCCGGTGTATTTCAGTACGCACAGACCTGTTTTGAAGGCCTGAAGGCATATACGACAGAAGACGGACACATCGTGACCTTCCGTCCGGACTTAAATGCGGCAAGAATGGTAGACTCTGCGAGAAGACTTGAGATGCCGGCATTCCCGGAAGAGAGATTTTTGGATGCAATTGATCAGGTTGTAAAGGCAAATGCAGCATATGTTCCACCCTATGGCTCAGGCGCAACATTATACATTCGCCCGTATATGATGGGAACCAATCCTGTCATCGGTGTAAAGCCGGCTGACGAGTACATGTTCCGTGTATTTGTAACACCGGTTGGTCCGTACTTTAAGGGCGGCGCAAAGCCGATCACCATTAAAGTCAGTGATTTTGACCGTGCGGCACCGAACGGTACAGGGCACATCAAAGGCGGTTTGAACTATGCGATGAGCTTACATGCGATCGTTACCGCACATGCAGAAGGCTTTGATGAAAATATGTATCTGGATGCAAAGACCCGTACCAAGGTAGAGGAGACCGGTGGTGCGAATTTCATCTTTATCACCAAGGACGGCAAACTGGTAACACCGAAGTCCAACAGTATTCTTCCGTCCATCACCAGAAGATCTCTGGTCTATGTTGCGGAGCATTATCTGGATATGAAGGTAGAGCATCGTGAAGTTGAGTTTGCAGAAGTGAAAGATTTCGCAGAATGCGGACTTTGCGGTACTGCTGCGGTAATCTCTCCGGTAGGAAAGATCGTAGACCACGGCAAAGAGATCTGCTTCCCGAGCGGAATGCAGGATATGGGCCCTGTGACCAGGAAACTGTATGACACCTTAACCGGTATTCAGATGGGAAGAATCGAAGCACCGGAAGGCTGGATCAGAACCATTCTGTAATGATGATTAAGAATATTATTTTTGATGTCGGAGACGTCCTGATCGAGTATCGCTGGAAAAGCATGATGCGCGACTACGGGCTCTCCGAGGAAGAAGCAACCAGAATCGGGCTGGAGATTTTTGACTCGCCTTACTGGCCGCTGCTGGACTACGGGACCATCCTGGAAGAAGAGGCGGCAGAGGGGCTTTCCAAGATCTATCCTGCCGATGCGGACGTGATTCGCTGGTTTTTAAGCCATGGCGAATATATGCGCGTGCTGCGTCCGGACGTTTATGAGCGGGTTTTCGCCCTGAAAAAGGCGGGATACCGCTTATACATCCTGTCCAATTATTGCAAGGGATTGTTTGAAAAGCACACAGAGGGTGCGCCGTTTTTAAAAGAAATGGATGGCATGCTGATCTCGTATATGGTGCATATGAACAAGCCGGAGCACCGGATCTATGAGGAACTGCTCAGACGCTTTGATCTGCGTGCGCAGGAGTGTCTCTTCTTTGATGACCGGCCGGAAAACGTACAGGGCGCAAAAGAATGCGGCCTTGAAGCAATCACCGTGACTTCACGTCAGATGCTGATTGATCAACTGGATGCGTTGCTGCAGAAGCAATAAAATCCTCTTTGAGCAAATCTCTCGGGATCTCGTGATACATTTTCTTGTAGGCACGGGAGAACGAGGAATAATTTTTAAAGCCGCTTTCGAAACAGGCCTCCGTGATCGTACGACCGGCCTGAATGAGTTCGCGGGCAAGAAAGAGCCGTTTTGCGGTGATGTAATTGCCGATGGTATAACCGGTTTCTTCCTTAAAAGAATGCATAAGATAATATTTACTTAAGTAGAACATGGCGGAGAGTTGATCGATGGACAGCTCTTCGCCTAAATTTGTA
This sequence comes from Lachnospiraceae bacterium, assembly GCA_024699355.1. Classification (GTDB taxonomy): domain Bacteria; phylum Bacillota; class Clostridia; order Lachnospirales; family Lachnospiraceae; genus SIG336. The sequence continues at coordinate 9,476 of JAILPR010000003.1, read as the reverse complement.
TTGATGTACTGCATCACTTCTAAGATCTTCGGGCTGGCACAGTCCATTTCCGCATAAGAAATCGAATCGTGGATCGATGCACGATTTAACTGGATCATAAATTCCAGAAACAGCAGTCTGCTGTATAATTCTCCCGCAAAATCCTGATCACCGAACGACTGCTCCAATTCCCGCGATACCTGATAGAGACGGGATTTGGAAAGCGAAGCGCAGCGCAGCACATGAGAATGTTCTTCCCTGGCTTTCTGCAGACAGTAGCCCAAATCATACTGTTCTGTTGTGTAGGAAGAAAGAAACTCCGAAGAAACATAAATGATGATACGCTCATAGGTACTTGGAGAATTGATCACCGGACGATGTACCTCGCCGGCATCGACAAGCACGACGTCATAAGGCTGCAGCACATAGGAGCGGCCTTCGATACAATACGTGACATCTCCGGAGATAAAGAGCAGGATCTTGATGAAATCATGGTAATGATAGTCATAGGTCTTCTGCAGATTGTCCGTTAGATGGAACATTTTGAAATTGTCGTTGAGATATCCTGTTTTCGACGCGTTCATAGAATGATTATACCATGAGGGGCAAAGAAGAACGCAACAAAAAAGCACCGCCCCCGCGAGTGCTCTCGCAAAAACAGTGCTTCGTAGTGCGCCATCAGGGACTCGAACCCTGGACAAATAGATTAAGAGTCTACTGCTCTACCAACTGAGCTAATGGCGCAGATCAGTTGTGCGCGTCATTTACAACGCAAGAATGATTATAGTATAATGTTTTTTGCTTTGCAAGTACTTTTTTTAAAAAAAGTGAGAGGAATTTTGGATGATATTTGAAAGCCATGCACATTACGATGATGAGGCATTTTTAGAGGATAGAGACGAGCTGCTTTCGGGGATGGAAGCGCATGGCATCAGCCACGTGGTCAACATTGCCTGCAGTATTGCTTCAACAAAGAGTTCGCTGGCGCTTGCGCATCAATATCCGCACGTCTATGCGGCAGTCGGGATTCATCCGGAGCATGCGGAAGAATACTCGGAGGAGAGTATGGCAATGATCCGTGAAGCCGGTCGCGATCCCAAGGCGGTCGCGATCGGAGAGATCGGCCTGGATTATCATTGGCCGGAGCCGGGGAGAGAGATTCAGAAGGTTTGCTTTCGGGAGCAGCTGATCCTGGCACGGAAAGAGCATCTTCCGGTGGTGATCCACTCCAGAGACGCAGCACAGGACACCCTGGAAATGATCAGAACCGTACCGGGCGGCATGCCGGAGAGACGGGGCGTGATTCATTGCTTTTCCTATTCTAAGGAGATCGCGGAAGAATATATTAAAATGGGGTTTTACATCGGTATCGGCGGTGTGGTAACCTTTGATAATGCAAAAAAGCTTCAGGCAATGGTAAAAGATACCCTGCCGTTAGATAAGATCCTTCTGGAGACCGACAGTCCGTATCTGGCACCGACACCTCACCGCGGAAAACGGAACTGCTCCTGGTATCTGCCGCTGATCGCAGAGAAGATCGCGGCACTCAAGGAAATCCCGGTAGAGCAGGTGATGGAAGTAACGGCACAAAATGCAAAGACGCTGTTTGACTGTAAGTAAGAAAGAAACGAGAACCCTATGGCTACACTTGGAATACCGCAAAATACAATAGAGATTTTACAGAAATATCAATTTCGTTTTCAGAAAAAGTTCGGACAGAATTTTCTGATCGATACGCATGTGCTGGAGCGGATCGTTGAAGCGTCGGAAATCACAAAGGATGATTGCGTGCTGGAGATCGGACCGGGCATCGGAACCATGACACAGTATCTGGCAGAGGCGGCCGGGCATGTCGTGGCGGTGGAGATCGATCACAATCTGATCCCGATCCTGGAGGAAACCTTATCTTCTTATCAGAATGTGACAGTGTTAAATGAAGATATTTTAAAGGTGGATATTCAGGAACTGGCACAGACTTATCATGATGGAAAGCCCTTAAAAGTCGTGGCGAATCTGCCGTATTACATCACGACGCCGATTGTGATGTCTCTGCTGGAAGGAGATGCGCCGATCAAAAGTATTACGATCATGGTGCAGAAAGAGGTGGCGGACCGTATGCAGGAGGGCCCGGGAAGCAAAGAGTACGGGGCACTTTCTTTGGCGGTACAGTATTATGCCAGACCGCAGATCGTGGCGAACGTTCCCGCCAACTGCTTTATGCCACGGCCGGCCGTCGGCAGTGCGGTGATCCGGCTGCAACTCTATGAGACTCCGCCGGTTATGGTGAAGGATGAGAAAAAGATGTTCGCGCTGATCCGTGCAGCATTTAATCAGCGCAGAAAGACATTGTCCAATGCGTTGCAGAACGGCGGCATTGGTGTGACCAGAGAAGAGGTGACGCAGGCGCTGCGGATGATGGGTGTATCGGAAACCATCCGTGGCGAGGCACTTTCTTTGCAGCAGTTTGCGCAACTTTCGGATGCGCTTTTTGAAAAATAAAGAAGGATGTTCAGGAGAAAGATAGACACAACATTTTGTGTCTATCTTTTTGACTTTATACTAACTCTATGATAAACTTTTGTTGATTATGGTGGAGTAGCTATGCGCTGATTTACAGGGGAGTTACGGGGAGAAAGCCTTGGATAAAACAGAGTATAAAATCAGAACAGATGAAATCAAAGCGCTGATTCAGGAAGGCAATTTTAAGCAGGCTGCGGAGATTGCCGATACCATCGACTGGCGTCAGATCAATAACGTCAGAACGTTAGGCATGATCAGCGATATTTATAAAATGGTTCGCCGTTATGAAGACAGCCGGGCAATTTTGCTTCTGGCATATGACCGGATGCCGAACAGCCGTATGATCCTGTATGCGTTGACGGAACTTTCCGTGAAACTGGATGACGTGGTCAAAGCGTGGAACTATTATAAGGAATTCTGCAATATCGCACCGGAAGACAGTCGCCAGTATATCCTGCTGTTCCGCATCTATGCGGCGCAGGATGTCAGTCTGGAAGAACAGATCAAGGTGCTGGAGACTTTAAAAGCAAAAGACTATACCGATCGCTGGGCCTATGAGCTGGCATATCTTTATCATCGCATCGGGTTTGCAACCAAGTGCGTGGAAGAATGTGACGAGCTCTTTTTGTGGTTCGGTGAAGGCAAGTATGTGCGTAAGGCGCTGGAGTTAAAGAGACTGCACGAGCCGTTGACGGAAAAACAGCAGTACTTCTATGACGGCGTTGCGATGAGCGATCCGGAAACCGATCGTACCAAGGTCATCCCGAATCTGGACAAAGCCATGACACCGGAAATGACACAGATGGATGCGACGGAAGCACCGACAACGATCCTTCCGACGGCAGAATTGAATGCCAATATCGACGAGATCCAGGTACAGACCGTGGACGTCGCAAACCAATACAATACCATGAACCTGCAGGCAGCACTGGCAAAGAATCTGGAAGAACTGATGCAGGCAGAGCAGAAGGATGAAGCGCAACAGGCGCCGGATGGCGTTCAGGCGGCACTTGCAGGGGCGCAGCAAGCCCTGGCGGGCGCGCAGCCTGTCAGCGTTCACACCGGTCAGATCCATGAGATCAAGAGCCCGACGGTTCGCCTGACTTCTGCAGGGGATACCCAACGCTTTGATATTCCGGAAGGAACGACGGTCGGGGATCTGCTGGCAGCGGGAAGTGCGCAGGAGGAAGAAGAACAACTCTTCCGCGATGAGAGCGCCTTCACGGAGGAAACACCGGTCTCAGAAACCGAATATGAAGAAACACCGGCCTCAGAAACCGAATATGAGGAAACACCGGTCGAAGAAACCGTATATGAAGAAGCTCCGGCACAGCCGATACGCGGTGTTGTGACAGGAGAGACACAGGAACTGGAGCATATTCCGGACTCGGAAGATGTCTTCTTTGAGGATCCGGCAACGGTTGATCTGACGGCAACTGCCCGTAAGATTGCAGAAGCGGAAACCGCAAAGAGCGCGGCAGCGCGAAAGATCGCGGAGGCGGAAGCAACTTACACGACGGCGGGGACGCAGAGCAGCATCAGCAAAGTCATTGTGCCGAAAAATCCGGGTGCCGGCGTGTTTAAAGTGCCGCAGGCCATGGATCCGGCAGAATTTGCAAATCAGAGTTCCGATTTTGATGAGCTGATCTCTCAGGATTCTGACGGACAGCTCGCGATGGCGATGCCGGAACAAAAGGTGATCGAGAAACAGATCACAGGACAGCTCAGCATCGAAGATATCCTGGCAAACTTTGAACAACTGAAAAAAGAAAAAGAAGAAAAACTGGCGGACAGCGTAAAACGTCGTGTGCTGGAACAGACCGGCGATATTTTGGCGGAGTTTGATGAAGCATCCAGAGACGGACTCTTAGAGCAGCTGCAGAAAAAATCCGTGCAGGCAGAAGAGGCGGAGCGGCTTCGCGTAGAGAGCCGCAAGCAGGAAGCGGAAGCAGAAACCGGGGAACAGAGCGATGAGACGGCAAAGTTGCCAATCGATGAAGCGCAGGAGTTTGCCGAGGAAGTGGAAGAAGCAGCGCAGGAGCTGCAGGAATCCGCAGCAGACCGTATCCTGACGGTAGAAGAAAAAGAGCTGTTTGATACCTATATTCAGAGCCGCAGAGCACGTGCCCAGCTGATCAAGGCACTTGATCTGATGAGCCTTGCGCCGTTTACCGGCAATGTAGTTGTGAGCGGTGAGCCGGATGCCGGTACGATGGATTTCGCAAAGAATCTCGTACATCATATGAAGCTGACGGACCACAATTTTTCCGGTAAAGCAGCAAAGATCACCGGTGCTTCGCTTAATAAAAAAGATATCGGGATCATTTTAAATAAGATGAAAAACGGTGCGCTGATCATCGAGCAGGCCGGCGGTATGAATTGTTCAACCTGCGAAAAACTGGTGAAGCAGCTGCAGAATGAAGAGCGTGGCGTCCTGCTGATCCTGGTGGATACCAGAATCGCGATCGATTCACTGTTCCAGGTCAATGACGTGTTACATGATCCGTTTAATGCACGGGTTGATATCGAAGCGCTGACCGATAAGGCGCTGGTGGCATACGGACGAAAATATGCGTATGAAAAAGAGTATGCGATCGATGAACTCGGTATGCTGGCATTAAATACCAGAATATCGAGAATGCAGACCTTGAACCATGCGGTGACGGTCGGCGAGGTCAGACAGATCGTGAAGGGCGCGATCGATCACGCAAATCGCAAGAATTTCAATCATTACTGCGACATTTTGCTTGGCCGCAGATATGACGCGGAAGATATGATCATTCTGCGTGAGAACGACTTTTTGCTGCAGCCCTGATCAATTTATGGGCTGTTGAGTTTGCAGAACAATCTGGATGGGGGATTCTATGGCAAAAAAAAGCGTACGTGAGGCGGTTTTTATTTCAGAGGACGATCAGTATCTCTTTGGACAAGGGACACATTACGAGATCTATCGGAAACTCGGCGCACATCCCTCTACCGAAGACGGGAAAGACGGATACAGCTTTGCGGTATGGGCGCCGAATGCGGCATCGGTTCATGTCATCGGTGAGTTCAACGGATGGGACGAGGGCGCATCGACGCTTGTCAAAATCGGCGATGGCGGTATTTGGAAAGCGTTTGTCCCGGGGGTGCAGGAGGGCGCATTGTATAAGTACCTGATCACCACACCGGAAGGCGAGAAGCATTACAAGGCCGACCCGTATGCAAACTATGCGGAAATGCGTCCAGGAACGGCATCCCGCACCTATGATCTGGCGCACTTTGCCTGGAAAGACTCCCGCTGGATGAAGAGTCGCGAGACCAAAAATCCGCAGAAGGAGCCTCTGGCGATCTATGAATGTCACATCGGTTCCTGGATGAAACATCCGGACGGAACGGAAGATGGCTTCTATAGCTATGAGCAGTTCGCGGATCGCATTACGGACTATCTCACGGAAATGGGCTATACCCATATCGAACTGATGGGAATCGCAGAGCATCCGTTCGACGGTTCCTGGGGATATCAGGTGACCGGATATTATGCACCGACAGCCAGATACGGGACACCGGACGGCTTCCGTTATTTGATCGATCGTCTGCACAGAGCGGGCATCGGCGTTATTTTAGACTGGGTACCGGCACATTTTGCCACGGATGCCCACGGCTTATCCCGGTTTGACGGGCAGTGCATTTATGAAGATCCGGACCCGAGGCGCGGTGAACATCCGGATTGGGGAACGAAGATCTTTAATCTTGGCAAGCCGGAAGTCAAAAACTTCCTGATCGCCAATGTACTATACTGGATCCGCGAGTTCCATATCGACGGGATCCGTGTTGATGCCGTCGCATCCATGCTGTATCTGGATTACGGTAAAAAAGAGGGGCAGTGGCTCCCGAATATCTATGGCGAAAATAAAAATCTGGAAGCCATCGAGTTTTTCAAACACTTAAACTCGGTGGTCAGAGGCACATATCCGGGCTTTATCACGGTTGCGGAGGAATCGACGGCATGGCCGAAGATCACCGGCCCGATCGAAGATGGCGGACTGCATTTCAGCTTCAAATGGAATATGGGCTGGATGCATGATTTTTGCGAATATATGAAGCAGGATCCGTATTTCCGTAAAGGCAATCATTATGGCATGACTTTTGCAATGACGTATAACGAGAGCGAGAAGTATATCCTCCCACTGTCGCATGACGAGGTTGTGCATTTGAAGTGTTCGATGCTCAACAAAATGCCCGGCTATGAAGTGGACAAATTCGCAAATCTCCGTACCGGCTATACGTATATGTTTGGCCACAGCGGCAAAAAACTGCTCTTTATGGGACAGGAATTTGCCCAGGAGCGTGAGTGGAGTGAAGCACGGGAACTGGATTGGTTTCTGCTCGAAAAGCCGCTGCACCGGGGCATGCAGGCTTATGTCAAAGCACTTTTGCAGATCTATCATAAATATCCCTGCCTTTGGGAAGATGATGACAGCTGGAAAGGCTTTGAGTGGATGAATGCAGATGATGTCGACCGTTCGACCTACAGTTTTATCCGCAAGTGTGACGGAGACAATAAACGTCTGCTGTTTATCTTAAATATGACACCGATGAAGTGGGAAAATTATATGGTCGGTGTCCCTGCCAAAAAGAAATATCAGCTCATCTTAAACAGTGATGATGCAGCCTATGGCGGGAGCGGAACGGTAATCTCCGCGCAGATTCAGGCGCAGGCGCAGCCGTGCGCATTGCAGAAATATTCCATTTCGGTGGACGTACCGGCATACGGTTCGCTGGTATTTGCATTTTAGGCTTAAGTAAATCGGCAAAGATGACGAAATAAAGAGTGGATACAAGGATGTATCCGCTCTTTTCTATTATGATCAAAAACATCTGACAAAGTGGACATCACGGAAGAGGCCACAGCAGCGATCGCATCAAAGTGCGATATCAGGGGACGTTATGCAGATTTCTTTAGACCCGGCACTGCGGAAAGAATCAAGCGACATCTTGCTTGGCACGCAGGGCAAAATGCAAGAAAGCCAATCCGTGAAGCTTCACAACAGTTCTTTTCGCCTGGATATCCAAGGCGGGATGCGCGAAGGCGAAATCCTGCAGGAGAAGGCATCTTCCTTTCAGGAACTGATTCAGCAAGACGGAATGAGCGGCAGCAAAGAAGAATTGAATTATATGATGGTGATGTCGAATACCATGTCGACAGACGACTATGCCGCGCTGTTAAAAGACGGCGTCAATCCGAACAGGATGGATGTGGAGAGTGAAACATCGATCATGGATCAGATCAAGCTGGCGATGCTGCAGGGCGGGGCGGATATCGTGGGATATACCGATGACATCAGCGCAGGAAGCGTGGAAGCGGCAGTTGGCAACAAAGGCTATGCGGCGCATCTGATCAAGCAGGCACGTGATATGGCTATGCAGTTGCAGAGTCCGAGCGATGCATCGATGTTGTATATGGTTGATCACAGGTTAGAGCCAACAATTCAGAACTTATACAAAGCACAATTTGCATCAGGCAGTGCAGATGCGCCGGAAAGCGGATATGCGCCGAACAGCAGCGCTTATGCGACGACAGAGATGGGCGGCTATCTTGGCAAAACAGCCGGGATGGATGGCCTCGAAGAGCTGATGGGCCAGATCGGTACACTGATCCAGGAAAGCGGCCTGGATAATACGGCGCAATCCATGGAACATGCGAAGATCCTGCTAAAACACGGACGCGCATTGACCGGAGAAAATTTAGAGCGTTTTGCTAAATTAAAAGAATTACAGCTTCCGATGAGCGAGGAGCAGTTGGATGAAAAGCTGATGCTTGCCATGGAAAGCGGGATCCTGCCGGTTGATGCGGATCTGACCGAAACCGAGACACTGCCACAAAAAGCAGTGCGCATCGATCAGGAGACACAGGCGCTGACCGGAGATGTGCTGAGCGTGCCGATGGCAGAGCATCGCCCGGTGACGCTGCAACAGTTGCAGCGGGCGAAGCAGCAAATGCAGAGCGCGCAGCAGGAAAGTGCCTTTGCAACGGCAAAGCGTCAACTGGCGGAAGTGCAACTTACGATGTCGGTAGAGGCGAATTTGCATCTCTTAAAGCAGGGCGTACAGATCGAAACCACAGAACTTTCCGAACTGGTGACGAAATTAAAACAGGCGGAGAGCGAGATCGCTCAAAGCCAGGTACATATCGCAAGTGAAGTCTCAGAGCAGTTTACGGCAATGGGCAGCCTGCCGGCAGAGGTCATCGGTCTTGCGGCAGCAGAAAAAATCGCGTTTACGGCAGTTTCCCTGACCGAAAGCGGCCAGGCCATTGCGAGCCGCTACGAGCAGGCGCAGGAAAGCTATGAAGCACTGCAGACAGCACCGAGAGCGGATCTTGGAGATTCCATCAAAACAGCGTTCCGAAATGTGAATGACCTTCTGGAGGAACTGGATCTGGCGGTAACTGAGGATCATGCCAGAGCGGTACGGATCCTGGGATATAACCGGATGGAGATCACGGAAGAAAACCTGCAAAAGGTACTGACGGCAGACCGGACGGTACGTGAGCTGATCGGCGCGATGACACCGGGACGGGCACTTGCCATGATCCGGGAGGGGATCAATCCGCTGACCACAGATATGAAGGAGCTTTCGACATATTTACATCAGGCGGAAGAGTCCTTTGCGGAGGATAGCGAAAAATACAGTTCCTTCCTGGCCAGGATGGAATTAAATCATGCGGTCAGTGAGGAAGAAAAAGAAGCTTATATCGGTGTCTACCGTCTCATACGCCAGATTGAAAAATCCGATGGCGCAGCGATCGGTTATCTGGTCAATACCGGCGCGGAGGTGGATTTTAAAAATCTGCTCAGCGCTACAAGATCCGGGAAGCGCGGACGAATGGATATCCGCGCAGATGAGCAGTTTGCAGGGGTCGATGCGGTAGCAAAAAATACAACGATCACCGAGCAACTATCACAGATCACCAGGATCGCTTATGCCAAAGAACT
>JAILPR010000275.1 GCA_024699355.1 Lachnospiraceae bacterium | reverse complement strand
ATACCCCTCTGCCGGATAGCACGGCATCTCTGCGATCGTTTCGGACTGTATGAGTGCCGTATAGGTCTCATCATCGCAAAACGTCAACTGTATCCCGCACAGCGTAGTAAGGATCCCGTTCCAGGTCACCCTGTTATTTCTGGCATCCGTACTCCAGCGTCCAAACTGTGCATAATCATTGGCCATCTCATACGCTGTACTTTTGTAAAAATACGGATTTTCCGCTGCACGTCCGACAAATGCGACACAGTCTGCCTGTGTAAGTAAGCCTTCTTCACTCATCGCTGCCAGCGCATTGTCTGCGATCTGACTTGTCGCAACAGTGCCCTCTTTTAATGCGATCTGATCATTTTCCACCGTTGAGACCAGATACCAGGACAGTACTGCCAATAATGCAATGGTACCGATCGTTTCGGCCCTGTGCTGATCAGCTAATACGCCCGCCAGTAATACACTCATAAGGATCCCCATTGCCATCAGGCCGGTAATGCTGCTCCCCACTGCGATCACGCAAACAATGGATGCCATCAGCGGTAATAAGAAGATCAGGATCACAAAGCAAACCCCTTTGCTCACAGATTCCCGGAACAGCCGGATCGCATATCGCAGAAACAGTACTGCCATTCCGATCAGCAATACTGTGATTATGATGCTTGAGAACTCCAGTCCCATGCTGAGATTTTGATTCACAGTATAACGATAGGTTTCTTTGTATGCCGTCACAATACTTGTCGGGAGATTCATAATGACCGAAAGCAAACTGATCCCGCTTGCCCCTCTGTAGGATGCCATTTCGATTCCCGCACGTAGTAGCAGCAGTTTCGTGATCAGCAGATAGATCAGACCACCCAGGAGAAACGTCCCTGCAAAATACCCCAGCCTTTGCAGCACTTCCTTCGTCGTTTTCAGTGTCAGTTCTTTCATCAGCCAATAGCCTGCCAGTACTGCAAAGACACAGATATAGGCCTGATAAAAGGCCATTGAAATGCCAAACAGAACCGCCCCGCACAACAATCGCAAGATGTTGCCTCGCACGCTGTGCAACTCTCCTGCCGCAACGGCAAATGCACTGACTGCAAAGAAATATGCCAAGGCAAAGTTAACGCTCATATAACTGTAGGTGATTGCTTCACAAACCACCGGATTGGCAATTGTTGCAAAGATCAAAAGATATGCATAAACCGTATGTTTTAATTGGAACCTGTCGATCACAACATAATCTGCAATTCCGAGCAGCAAAAATACCAGCACGGAATTCCAGGCACTGCTGACCAAACCAAACCTTGCCCGGTCGGCATATCGCTGCAATCCTCTACCGAGTGAAATTTCCCAGTCTCCTGCAATGAAATTGGAAGGATGCCAGATTCCATCCAGGTGATTTACCAGATCATTGGACATCAGTGAAAAATAGACGATAACGCCCGCCAATACGGCAAATACCACGTAGGATAAGGATGCTTTCATCCATGTGTACAGTTGTGTCTGTTGCTTGTTCAATGGTTTTCCTCACATCAAGTTCTATGTCTTAATTCCCGCGTCCTAATCCCTGTGCCTGATTCTCTGTATCTTATTCTGATCGGCGCAAAATATATCTGCGAAAGCGGGATTTCCACTTGCGGATCTCCCCCTCCCGGAAATTAACCTTTTCATACGCCAGATCCCTGTGGATCGACGCCGGGTGCACTAACGGGAACTCCAGCGTTCCAACCGGCCAACGCGTGATCTCATCTTCCTGACTGTAGTGCGTCGCGGCATCTCCCGCACCGATATTTCGTACAAGATTGACCTTTGGTGAAATTCCCATCATGCGATTGCAAAACAGATACAGTAAAAACTTTGCATCCCATGGGAAATCCTTCTCCGAATCGTAGCGATCCCACTGCATGACAAATACCTGTTGTTCTTTCCGGTTCAGTGCATAGCGCCACCGATCGGTATCTCTGACAGCGCCCCACTCTACAGGAGCCTTGCGATAGGTATTCCAAACCTTTGCCCAGGTTGCCCAGCCCCACATACTCGTACGTGCCGTAAAGGTATAACTGGCTTTCGGTACGTAATGTGTCCGGAAACTTCCTCCAATGAGCGCAATCTCCGGATTGTCACGATACCGCTCCAGCATCTCCTGTACAAACGGGAAAAAGCTCAGGTCCGGAATACAGTCATCTTCCAGAATAATGGCTTCCTGTGCCTCTGCAAATACGGTATCCAGGCCGCTGGAAATCCGCGGGTCGCAGCGCATATTGTGCTCTGCATAGATGTGCACCTGATGCTCCGGTTTGGCAGCTGCTTCCATGATTTCTCTGGTCTCACGCACTAGTGCATCTTCTCCCGGATGGTCTTCCCTTGCACCATCGGAAATGATATAGAGTCTCTCCGGCTGCACCTGCCGGATGACTTCCGCAAGCTTCTTTGCCACTTCCGGACGGTTAAAAATGATCACCGCGATCGGTACCGGATAATATGTAATTGTCTGTGTTTTGGTTTCCTCATTCATCATCTTGATTATATCATATCGCTTGTATCTTTCCTCTGCCATCCGTATAATGAACTCATCAAAATCATCGGGGTAAGTCAAATGCGGATCTGGGCCAGAGAATTTAAAAACAACCATATGTTGCGCGATGTCGTTATCATCCGTGAGGAAGAGGATACCCGTACGCACAAAGTCTTTGCCGCATTAGATGAAGTCTGCCATGAACTCGATCTTTCACGCCCGGTATGGCTTAGCAACAACATCTCCGAATTCCAATTGCATAAAAAAACCCGATTCCGTCAGGATAGTTTCATTGACGAAATCGAGTTTGATTATTTAGAATTTCAGATTCTCGAAGAGTAAAGATCCTTAGTCCTCATATCCATTCGGATTGTTACTCTGCCATCTCCAACTGTCTTCACACATCTCTTTCATATCGCGCTCTGCGACCCAGCCAAGTTCCGCCTTTGCTTTTGCAGGATCAGCATAACAGGTTGCGATATCGCCTGCGCGACGCTCTTTGATGACATACGGGATCTTCACACCCGTTGCCGCCTCAAAGTTTTTCACAACATCCAGTACGGAATAGCCATGTCCGGTACCTAAGTTATAAATGCACAGCCCTGCTTTTTCTTTGATCTTCTGCAGTGCTTTTACATGACCGATCGCCAGGTCCACGACATGGATATAATCTCTGACGCCCGTACCGTCTGGCGTATCATAGTCATCGCCGTAAACGCTCAGCTGCGGCAGTTTTCCAACCGCTACCTGTGTAATGTACGGCATCAGGTTATTCGGGATGCCATTCGGATTCTCTCCGATCATACCGCTCTTATGGGCACCGATCGGATTAAAGTAACGAAGCAGCAGTACATTCCATTCCGGATCTGCCTTCTGCATATCCATCAGGATCTGCTCCAGCATGGACTTGGTCCAACCGTACGGATTGGTGCACTGTCCCTTCGGGCACTGCTCGGTGATCGGGATCACTGCCGGATCACCGTATACCGTTGCC
>JAILPR010000254.1 GCA_024699355.1 Lachnospiraceae bacterium | reverse complement strand
AGCTGCATAACGGTTCTCACCTGCCAGGAACTCTTTGTAATCGCCTGTCGGAGCCTTGCTGTCTAAGCTGAATGCGCTCTTGCCGGCAACACCGCGCAGTTCCGGATTGTAACGGAACAGATGCCAGTAACCGGTCTCTACAGCCTTCTTCTCCTCGGTCTGAGCCTTGCTCATACCTACCTTGATACCATGGTTGATACAAGGAGCATAAGCGATGATCAGGGACGGACCCGGATAAGCTTCCGCTTCGCTGATGGCCTTTACGGTCTGGTTGTAGTCAGCACCCATAGCGATCTGTGCTACATAAACATAACCATAGCTCATTGCGATGCTTGCAAGGTCTTTCTTCTTTACTTCCTTACCGCCTGCTGCGAACTTCGCAGTAGAACCTACCGGAGTAGCCTTGGAAGACTGACCGCCTGTATTGGAATACAGCTCGGTATCAAATACCATGACGTTGATATCCTGACCGCTTGCCAGTACGTGGTCTAAGCCGCCGAAGCCGATATCATAAGCCCAACCGTCACCACCGAAGATCCACTGGCTCTTCTTTGCCAGGAAATCTTTCTCTTCGAGGATTGCCTTTGCTTCTGCTACAGAAGACTTGGACAGTGCCTCTACGAGTTTTGCGGTTGCATCACCGTTGGTTGCGCCAACTGCGAAGGTATCATTCCACTCTTTTGCAGCATCTGCAATGGAAGCATCCTTCTCAGCTACCTTGTTTACCTCTTCCTGAAGACGTGCACGGATCGCCTTCTGAGCCAGTGACATACCGTAACCGAACTCAGCAGCATCTTCGAACAGGGAGTTCGACCAAGCCGGACCCTGACCCTTCTCGTTTACTGTATAAGGTGTGGACGGTGAAGAGTTACCCCAGATGGAAGAACAACCTGTCGCATTTGCGATGTACATTCTATCACCGAACAGCTGGGTTACAAGCTTCGCATAAGGAGTCTCGCCGCAACCGCCGCAAGCGCCGGAGAACTCGAGCAGAGGCTTCTTAAACTGGCTACCCTTAACGCTGTTTACTTTGAACTTATCAATGACTTCCTGCTTCTCAGGCAGAGCCTTTGCAAAATCGAAACCAGCCTGCTGGTCGTGATTTTCCGGAATAGCGGCAGCGCCCATGGTCAGTGCTTTTTCACCCTTCATACCAGGGCAAACATTTGCACAGGAACCACATCCGGTACAGTCAACTACGGATACGGTAACCGCAAACTTCATGCCCGGCATACCTGTCAGGTCTTTCATCTTCATGCCTGCCGGAGCCTTTGCAGCCTCAGCCTCGGTCATTGCAACCGGTCTGATAACAGCGTGCGGGCAAACCAGAGAACAGAAGTTACACTGGATACAGTTGTCCGGATTCCATACCGGTACATCGACTGCAACGTCACGTCTCTCGTGTGCGGAGGTACCGGACGGTGTAGAACCATTGACATAATCGAGGAATGCGGAAACAGGCAGGTTATTACCTTCCTGAGAGTTGATCGGAATCTGGATGTTCTCAACGAACTTCACAACTTCCGGACGATCCGGCATAGCCTTTACGCCCAGAACCTCGTCCTTGCAATCCTTCCAGGATGCAGGAACATCGATCTTACGGAATGCATTGGAGCCGGCATCGATTGCATCAAAGTTCATCTGTACGACCTTGTCACCTTTCTTGCGGTAACTGTGCTCAGCAGCATCCTTCATGTATTTCTTTGCATCTTCTACCGGGATGATATTTGCCAGTGTAAAGAATGCGGACTGCAGAACGGTGTTGATACGACCGCCCAGACCGATCTTCTTACCGATCTCGATACCATCGATGACATAGAAGTTGATGTTGTGCTCTGCGATATATCTCTTTACCTGGCCCGGAAGCTCTGTCTCAAGCTCTGCATCGGTCCACTGGCAGTTGAGCAGGAAGGTACCGTTATCACGCAGATCCTGTACCATATTGTACTTACGCATGTAAGCCGGATTATGGCAGGCTACGAAGTCAGCCATCTTGATCAGATAGGTCGACTTGATCGGGCTGTCACCGAATCTCAAGTGAGATGTGGTCAGACCGCCGGACTTTTTGGAGTCATAATCGAAGTATGCCTGAACATACTTATCGGTATGGTCACCGATGATCTTGATGGAGTTCTTGTTTGCACCAACAGTACCATCTGCGCCCAGACCCCAGAACTTGCAGCTGACACGATCCTTCGGCTCGGTATCGATGACTTCTTTGATATCCAGAGACAGATGTGTGACATCATCGTTGATACCGATGGTGAAACGCTCTTTCTCGGTGTTCTTATATACAGCGTTGATCTGGCTTGCTGTGGTATCCTTGCTACCCAGACCATATCTGCCGGAGAATACCGGAACATCTTTGAACTTGGAGTCACGCAGTGCTGCGATAACATCCAGGTACAGAGGCTCGCCGATGGAACCCGGCTCTTTGGTACGATCCAGAACGGAGATCTTCTTTACCGTTGCAGGGATCTTATCGATAAAGTGCTTGATAGAGAACGGACGATACAGATGTACGTTGATCAGACCGACCTTCTCACCCTTCTTGGTCAGATAATCGATGGTCTCCTCGATGGTCTGACAGACAGAACCCATCGCGATGATGATATTCTCAGCATCCGGAGCACCATAGTAATCAAACAGACCATAGTTGGTACCGATCTTTGCGTTGATCTTGTTCATGTACTTCTCAACGATTGCCGGCAGCTCGTCATAGGACTTGTTGCAAGCTTCTCTTGCCTGGAAGAAGATATCCGGATTCTGTGCAGAACCGAGCTGCTGTGCATGATTCGGATTCAGGGCATTCTTACGGAACTCCATGATGGCGTCCATATTTGCCATATCCTTCAGATCTTCATAATCCCATACTTCAACTTTCTGAAGCTCATGAGAAGTTCTGAAACCATCAAAGAAGTTGATGAACGGAACTTTACCTTCGATCGCAGCCAGATGTGCAACCGGAGTGATATCCATAACTTCCTGTACGCCTGCACTTGCCAGCATCGCACAACCGGTCTGACGACATGCATAAACGTCGGAGTGATCACCGAAAATATTCAGCGCATGAGTTGCAACGCAACGAGCCGCAACGTTGAATACGCCCGGAAGTCCTTCACCTGCTACTTTGTACAGGTTCGGGATCATCAGTAACAGACCCTGAGAAGCTGTATAGGTTGTTGTTAATGCACCTGCGGTCAGGGAACCGTGTACGGCACCTGCTGCGCCTGCTTCGGATTCCAGCTCTGTTACTTTGACAGTCTGACCAAAGATATTGGTTCTGTCAGCGGTAGCCCATTCGTCCGTTACTTCAGCCATCGGTGAAGACGGAGTGATCGGATAGATTGCTGCAACATCACTGTACGCATAAGATACGTGAGCGGCAGCGGTATTGCCATCCATCGTTTTTCTTTTTCTACTCATTTACTTTCCTCCTTATAGTCATGCACCGAATGCGCAAAAGCGTATCTGCGGTGCAAAGTTCTTCAATATATTATTCTATTCTTTTTTCTTTAGAAATGCTATGTCTTTTTGGTGATTTTGCATGATAAATATATAACGATCACGGTGTTTTTATACGAAGTGCATAAAGATTTTGACAATTCACTCGGTTTGTCTAAACTAATTCGTTAAAGAATTAACTCCGGTTTTGCGCTATTTTCAGATAATTCAAAAATCGATCTGTGGTTAGGGGCATTTAACCGTTTTTTACCACAGATCGAATTGTTTGTGAATTGTTTACGTACAATTCAACGCGTATTTTCGAGATTTTTAATAATTTTAGCCTGTTTCAGACATCCATTTTCCACACCTGTGCACTGTATGGTGCCAGCATCGACCCGCCGCCAAAGTCATGCACCTGTCCGGTCAGCAGTTCCTTCGCCTGTCCGCAGCCTGCATCAAAGTGCGCCATGTACTCGCCCCCCGATAAGTTGATCGCGACCATGATGCGCTCGCCATCGCAGCTGCGCTCATAGATGCACTGTTCATTCGTGAGCAGAACGGATCGAAACGCACCGTACTGCAGTGCTCTCTCATGACTTTGAATCTCATACAGTTTCGCGATCAGATCCGTCAGTTCATTCCACTCCGGTGTTTCCAGGTGCGGTCTGAGTGCCGGATCTCCCTGCGACTTCTCTGCCCGGATTCCCCATTCGCTTCCATAATAAACACACGGGATTCCCGGCATCGTAAACATCAGCGTATAGATGAGTGGCAGGTGATGCGCATCCTGCAGGATGGAGGCCACCCTCGTCACGTCATGATTATCCACAAAGCTCAGCAGGTGCCTTCCCCGATACAGGCACCACTCTTCCGGACCGAACTGCCGCAGCAGCGAATGCACGATTTCAAATAAATTGTGGGAGTTAAAGCTCGAGTAGAGCCCCTTATAACATTCATAGTTGGTCACGCTGTGACACATTTCATCACTCATCCAGCGATTGTAGTCCCCGTGCAGGGTCTCACCGATCAGGAAAAAGTCTTCTTTCTCCTGCGTCATCTCATACCGCAACCGCTTTAAGAACTCCGGAGAAAGAAGATACGCTACATCCAGACGCAGCCCGTCAATATCAAATTCCCGGATCCAGCCTCTGACGCTGTCCATGATGTGTCTCACGACCTCCTCGTTGCCGAGGTTTAATTTCACCAGATCATAATTGCCTTCCCAGCCTTCGTACCACAAGCCGTCATTGTAATTGGAGTTGCCTTCCAGGCTGATATGAAACCAGTGTAAATACGGAGACTGCTCTCTGTGCTCAAGCACATCCTGAAATGCCCAGAAGCCTCTGCCGACATGATTGAACACACCGTCTAACACCACGCGGATCCCTGCCGCATGAAGTTCTTTGCAGATCGTTGCAAAGTCGTCATTGTTTCCGAGCCGCGGATCGATCCGGCGATAATCCCTCGTATTATATCCATGCGTATCCGAATCAAAGACCGGTCCGAAATACACCGCTTTGACACCCAGTTTTTGCAGATGCGGAATCCACTCCCTGATCTGCAGGATCCTGT
>JAILPR010000252.1 GCA_024699355.1 Lachnospiraceae bacterium | reverse complement strand
GGACGGTTCTTTCTGTCCGCTCATCTGGAATCCCTCTATCTCATTGATCAGGATCATGGAGACCTTATGCAGATCGACATGCTTTTGCTGTGCATCATACGGTGAAGGATTGAGGATGACCTGCATTCCCTTCCCCGCTGCCAGATCAATGATCTTCTCCGGCAGATTTGTTTCATTCTGAAGCAGCACAATGTCTTCTGATGAAAATTGTTCCAGAACGTCTTGGATATACGCTTCGGTCAGCGCGCGATTGGCACCGCCATAGAGCAGGATGCTGTTTTGCCCCTGCGCATCCACCTGGATGATCGTGTGTCCGCTCTTTCCGGGGATCTTTCGGATCAGCTCCGTATGGACGCCCGCATCATGCAGCGCTTTTTGAAGGATCGATCCCTCTTCCCCGATCATGCCGGCATGATATACCTGTGCGCCGGCCTTTGCCAGGGCGATGGACTGATTTAACCCTTTGCCGCCCGGATAGATCTGCAGATCACTCGATGCTGCCGTTTCGCCCGGCATGAGGATGTGATCCACCTGATAGACATAATCGATATTCATGGAACCGAAGTTTAAGATCTTCATACGTATCCGTTTCCAAGACGCATCCTCTGTCGCATCCTGCGCAAAGGATATGTCCTGCCCCCTATTTCTGCAGTTTTACAAACAGCGCATCAATATACTTAATGATATTTTCCTTCGATGTCGACTTCAGCAAATACCCCGCCGGGCGAAGTGCCATGACACGCTCGACGCTCTCTTTGGCATCCACGCCGGTTAAAAAGACGACCGGGATCTTTTCCGTGGCAGCCTCGGATCTGAGCATCT
The DNA here is from genome assembly GCA_024699355.1 of Lachnospiraceae bacterium. Lineage (GTDB taxonomy): Bacteria > Bacillota > Clostridia > Lachnospirales > Lachnospiraceae > SIG336. Next base: position 10,152 of record JAILPR010000252.1, on the reverse strand, counting down.
GCAATACCTGCGGCCCATCGACCACCGGCATCTCATAATCGAGCAGGATCATATCCACGGGGTTATTTAACAGGAACTTGATCGCCTGCATTCCTGCGGTCACCACGTGGGTCTCGTATGTATCCTTGATCCATTCTCTAACCATCTTGGCATACTGCGGATCATCATCGACGATCAACAGACGCCGCGGCCCGTCCGCGGAAGCCTTGATCTGAGGTGATGCTGCTTCGTTTAGGACGCGGTCGATCGTTGTGAGGAACAGTTCCATGTCCACCGGTTTATCAAACCAGATGTAGCTGGTTAATAATGGAATACTCTGCAGCAGTTCCTCATGATCTTTACGGTCTCCGATGACCATTTTCTTTTTGGGCGTATCTTTGAGCGCATCGAGGATTTTTTCCACATACTTTTTCCGGATGATGTCTGCGGAAAGGTTATCCGGTGCATAGATGATAAAGAGATCTGTCCGCTCCACCATCGCTTCGATCTGATCGAGCCTGTCGATCACGGTCGATACCGTATAGCCTTTTCCTTTTAACTTATTTGCGATTCCTTCTACCACAATGCTGTATTGCTGCAGCAATATGACGATGGACTGATTCGTCATAGCCTTCCCTCCTACTGCTCGATCGCGGATACGATTCCGTCATAATCAAACATCTCATAACATTCTTTGATCTTTGCAAAGCGCGCTTCTTCCGGTTCCGCGATCCGATACGCTTTCAGTTCCTCAAGTACAGACTCGATCACGGAGATATCCATATTTTCCGCAGCGGTTTTCATCGCCGCGTAAGCGCTTTTGATCATTTCCGGATCTGCAAGCGGTCGATCGTCGTCTCCATCCTGTGCACTGCCACAGATACTCTGTAAATATGTTTCATACTGCGCATACTGTTCCATTGTCTGTGCATGGTGCTGTTTGATATAATCGATCTCTCCGGTCTTTCCCGCACTCTCAAGGCTCTGCGCCTCTTCACTTAATGTCACCGCACCGATCAGTTTGGCCGAACTCTTCAGTGCATGGATCTTGATCGTATAATTCTCCCAATCACCTGCCTGATAATAGCCATCAAGTTCTTCCGTTTTCTTTCCGATCGAATCATAAAAGATCTGCAGCACGGTGCGAAGAGACTCTTCGGAGCCGCTGTTGTGGATTGCCACTTCTCCGTCAATTCCGGGCAGTTCGTCATACCACGCATTTTTTGCGGTTTTGTCTGTCTCCCGTGCCGGCTTCTCTTCCGGCTTAAAAGGCATACGATCCTGAGACGACTTCTCGCCTGCAGGTGCACCGGTTGTCTTTTGCTCTTCCCGGGTTGTCGCCTCGTATCTGACCTGGCTGTGCTTGGTCGACTCCATAGCCATTTCCAGCAACGTATCAAGGTGCCCTGTATGTTCGCTTTTCTTCATATACAGGAGGCCAAAGGTTCCGGGCCCGCAGTTTAATGCGATTGCTGCCGTTGCCTTTTGGAAAATGATCCGCTTAAAGGCATAGCGTTTGCGCACTTCACTTTCGATCCAGTTCAGATCCTCCTCTGACATATCCGCATAGGTAATAAAGAGAACATCCGTATCCGGATTGGCATTCTTTGGCAGCGCATACGCGATATAACGCTCATAGCATTCACGGATGCTGCCTCGCCAGATCTTGCCGACACCGAAGCGATTGTTTTTGATCCGCAGTGCCGGATGCATTTCCAGGTTTTTCATGATCAGATGTGTTCTCGCAGAAATAAAACCTCTGCGCCACATAAATTCCAGGCTGCCGATGACAAAGCTGCAATGGATCAGTTTCTTTGCCGCTTCCAGTTCCGTAACGATCTTTTCCGGCGGCTCATTGATCGCTGCCAGCCTGCAGGCGAGCAGGACCAGAAGTCCGAGTGCGCTGGATAAACATTCGGAATTGATGACCGTTACGTTTTCAAAGGTTTTGGCCGCAGCAGAGGCACGTTCGTATTCCTTGCTCATGCTTGTCGTCAGCGCGATATGGATCACCTGGTGTGCTTTCTTGACTTCTTCCGCAAAGAAACTTTCAAACTCTTCTTCGCTCGGCGGTTCGGAATCCAAATGTGTCCCCGGTCTTTCCATATAGTGGATCAGCTCATCCGCACTGACTTCCACCGCATCCTCAAAGACACCTCCATCGGTTTTGATCATGAACGGGATCATGTCAAGCAACAGACTTTGCGTCACCTTGGACGGCAGATCGCACATACTGCTGGTCGTGATGAGTACCGGGATCTTCTTACTGTATCCCTTGGCGGTATTTAATTCTCTGCCGACCAGTTCCGTATTCTTCAAAAAGATCTTTTCCGGTGGCAGGACCTTTAAGAGCATCTCTTCGAGCTGCACTCCGGAAACCGGCTTTAACAGATGCCCGTCAAAGCCCGCATGATCATACAGTTCCTTGTTTTCTCCCGCGGCATTGGCCGTCAGGACCACGATCGGCGTATGGTTATTTAAGCCGCCGATCTGTCTGCGGATCTGGATCAGGCATTCCACACCGTCCATTCCCGGCATCAGATGATCCATCAGGATCGCATCATACCTGGTCTGCAGACATTTTTCGAGTGCGTCTTCACCGCTTAAGACAATATCGATGTCCATCTCGGTCGGCTGGATCAGCTTTTTCTCCACCTCGAGATTGACTTCGTTATCATCGACGATCAGGATATGTGCATCCGGCGCCCGGAAGGCGCTTTCACGTCCGTGGGTCTCCGCAGTGCCGAAATTGGCGATCGTGATCGCACCAATATCCTTGCTGTCGGATATTTTCTGCCATAAGGTCACCGTAAAGGTCGAGCCCTGCAGATAGACGCTGTCAACGGAGATATTTCCATCCATCAGTTCTACCAGCTGCTTGACGATCGACAATCCAAGGCCGGTACCTTCGATCTTACGATTTTTTTCTTCATCCACACGCTGAAATGCATCAAAGAGATACGGCAGCGATTCCGGCTTAATGCCCATGCCGGTATCGGATACGGAAAAGACAAGCAGTGCCTGCTCCTCAAGGCGTTCTCCGCACTCAATGTACAGATTGACCGTGCCTTCTTTGGTATATTTGATCGCATTGTTTAAGAGGTTGATCAGGATCTGCTTGATCCGTACCTCATCGCCGAACAGTTCCGTCGGGATCGTCGGATCCACGCTGACGTTAAACTGCAGCCCCTTTTCTTCGGCACGCAGCCAGACCATGTTCACGATCTCGGAGAGCATCGCCCCGATGTTATAGTTCACCGGAACGATATCCATCTTGCCGGCTTCGATCTTGCTAAAATCAAGGATATCGTTGACGAGTGAGAGCAGCATCTTACCGGAGCCCTGGATGTTGCGGGCATCTTTGCGGATCTCATCGGAAGCATCTTCCTGCCGCAAAATGATCTCGTTAAGGCCCAAAATAGCATTGATCGGCGTACGGATCTCATGGCTCATGCTGGAGAAGAATCTGTTCTGACTGCGATTGAGTTCCTCAGCGCGCAGCGCCTCTTCTTTGGCATGCTTGCTCTCCGCGCGCAGCATGATCTTCTGGAACCGGACCACACCGTATACCACAAGGCCGTTTAAGATCGCAGAGACCAGCGCATCAACACAAAATACCGGATCCGTGTGCGGTACGACATATTCCGGATGTACAAACCAGATGAAGAATTCTCCGACCGTCATCACACTGAGCAGCGTCATCATCAATGCGCGCCACCAGCCGGAAAGTGCACCGCCGATCAGGACATATCCGAGCGTGATCCAAAAGACACCGCCGCCCCTTGCGCCGCCGCCAAAGAAAAAGGAAATCGGCAACACGATAAAGATCATGAACAGACTCTGCAGTTTTGCTCCCAATTCCTGATGGCCGGCTCTGATGCTGGCCGCTGTCCCGAGCGGCACCACAAAGATCATCACCAGCAGCATCATACATTCTACCGGGTGTTCTTTTATGATCAAATCCACGATCAGGGTGATCAAAAGCGCAATATCCGCCAACAGAGACAAGAAGACCATGTGACGCTCTTCAAACGTCTTTTCCATATCCATCATAGAAGTGAAGTAATTTTTAATTCGCGCTCTCATGCTTCACCTCCTGTATGATCCTGTATCTTTTTGGGGAATACCTTGAGCATCGTCCGCTCAAACTCGCGGATATCGATCGGCTTACTGATAAAGCCGTCAAAACCTTCCCGCAGAAACAGCTCCCGTGTACCGCTGAGTGCATTTGCCGTCAGCGCGACGATCCGCACTGCCTTATGCTGCTGCCGCTCCACTTCACGCAGCCGTTTCATGGCTTCCATACCGTCCATTTCCGGCATCATATGATCCATAAAGATGATGTCATAGGTTCCGTTCTTGAATTTCTCGATCGATTCTTTACCGCTTTCCGCAGTGTCCACGATCATGTGATATTCCTGAAACAGTCCCGTCGCAACGACCAGGTTCATCGGTTCATCATCCACGACAAGTGCACGCATGCCATCCAGGATCGGACCGACCTCTTCCTCTTCCTCACGTATGATCTGCGTGTGATCACCATTTAAAACACGCGCCAGCGGGAAGCCGTAGAGCGGTTTGGGCACGATGATCACGCCGCTTCCCTCTCTCGGGGTAAAGTCCGGGAGTGCGGATACGGCGACCGTATATCCTTTCCTGCAAAGTTCTTCAAAGTAGTCCGCATTCTCTTCGTATTCATCCGAGCCCATGAACAGATGCGTAACGTTGAGCTTACGCACCAGTTTCCGGATCTCGCTCTGATTGATCGCGGAATAGAGATTGACTTTCAGGCCGGCAGCCATATGTACTGCCATCGCTTTATAGAATTCACGAACTTCCGGAACCTCATATTTATCCGTCCGGACATGAAATAAAATATCCCCGATCTGACTGTTTTCGATTCGCAGAGACGGCATCGGATCGACCACTTCCTGTGGAATGCTGACACTGACGCTCGTCCCCACGCCCGGTATGCTGTCGATCTTGACAAAGCCGTTCATCTTATGGACAAAACCATAGACGATATTTAACCCGAGTCCGATTCCGCCGTTGCTGCGATCACGCTTTTTATTGGCCTGATATAACTCGGTGGCCGCTCTTGAAAGATCTTTTCTGGACATACCGATGCCGGTGTCTTTGACCTCAATGTTCAGATTGACACCGTAGGAACGCGGCACCGCGGAGAAATAAATATAAACACCGCCTTTTTCGGTGAATTTCATTGCATTATCCAGCAAATGCCGGATGATCTTATGCAGCTTTTTGATATCGCCGCGCAGCATCGTCGGCACCATGGGATCAAGATCCACGATAAACTCAAGATCCTTCCGGTTCTCCTGCATCCGCAGATTGGCGATCACATCATTGATCAGCGAAGTAAGCATGTAAGGATCTTCTTCCAGATAGATCTGATCATGTGCGATCTCGTTATAATCCTGCACATCATCGATCTGTCTGGAGAGGCGCAGCCCCGCATCGTAAATTGCGGCAATGTCTTTTTGATAACCGTCCTTTAAGAGGAGCGTTGACATGCCGTTGATGACATTGACGGGCGTACGAAGCTCATGCGAAATATTGGCAAGAAAATCCTCAACATCTTTCGCAAAGGCAACTTTGCTCTTCTCGCTTTTCTCGATCTGCCGATACAATTTGCCACGAATGCTGATGTGTCTGCGACATACCATGTAACTTAGGATCACAACGATGACATGCAGTGCGATCCTGGAGATATTGAGCGGATCAAATTCCACCTCCGGATGTGTCACGATCAGATAGACCTGCATACCCATGATCACGATATATTCGCCCAAGATCAAATTGAGCATCATGGGACGCCCCAGCAGCGCGCAGGTTGTGAGCAGCATGCCGACAATGATCGCCACATCAAAAAAACTGCTCGCGTGCACACCATGAAACAGCGTTCCGGCCATGGCATAGCCAAGATAGAAATCCTCACGGATTTCCGGACTTGTCAGCTGAAAAATGTGCATGCTCCACATGATGATCAGACCTGCGATCAGAAGCGGCGGCATCCAGAATTCCCACTGCATCAGGATACTTTCCGCTACCAGCCCGATACTGGTGATCGTGATGATTGACATCACGATCAGATGGGTATGTGTTTTATCCTCTCTCATCACTCGTTGTTTTCCTTTTCTCAGACAGTTGACGGATCCTGGTAAAGCAAAGCGGGATCAGGTAAATCCCGAGAAACATCGGCACAAACCGATTGATAAAGCCGGCAGGGTTCTCGGAAAGCGTCGCACCGGTGATCACATGGATCAGCGCGTTTACCGCAAGGAGCACGGCCATGCCGATGACAAAGCGAAGGATCTTTTGAGCCCGCGTACCATCCACGGTAAACGACAGCGTCCGTCGCTCTAAAAACCATGCCACCAAAATACCGCTGACAACGCCCGCACTCTTAAAGAAATCGAGCTGCATCGCTTCCGGATCCACCAGCAGTTTGCCGTCCGCATAATCCAGTGGATACGGCTTGAGCGCCACATACAGGATCATGACGATCACCAGCACAAGCCCCAGCACAAGGACCGTCAGATCATGATCGGTATGACGGTACGTCCACTGCACCATCCTGCAGGCCAGCGCATAAAGCAGCAAGCCTTCGATCGCACCGACCACCGCATCCTGCGGCGTATGTACTCCTAAAAAGTTTCGTGAAAAAACAACCAGAACCGCAAACACACTCATCAACACGGTAAACCACAACGCCTTCTTTCGGCGCTCCAGTCCCGCAGCCATAAACAGGCTCGTCGCATTGACGCTATGTCCGCTCGGAAAAGAATATCCTGTCGCACCGTCCATCGCGATCTGCGCGGGCACAACCGCCGCGTCTCTGACCCAGGGACGATAGATACAGGCCGTCAGTTTGATGACATCATTGATCAGGGATGCAAAAGAAAAGGATAATAAGAGCCTCTGACCGCTCTGCTTATCGATGCACCAATAGAACAGCAGTGGGATCGCGATGATCGCCGACTCCACCGAGATATTTGAAATCACGCCAAAGAGCTGCTCCCAGAACGGATCCGCCTGATTACGGATCTCCTGCAGCCACAGTAAATATTGAATGTCCATACTCGCCTCCCATAATTACGTTTATTTTACCTCAATCGCCTGAGTTCATGCAATGTATCAGGCACTTTTACTTGCACGGAAGATGGGAAACGTTTACACTTGTAAAGAGTAGCGGTTTTACGCGGATCCGCTGCAAAATTTATCAGAATCATACGGAGAACAATACTATGTCAAAATTACCATTTGCTTCCGACTATATGGAAGGCGCACATCCAAACATCATCCGGGCACTGACCGAGACCAATCTGATGGGAACCGCCGGCTACGGTACCGATGAGATCACCTGTGAGGCCAGAAGAAAAGTAGCAAAGGCCTGCGGATGTCCGGATGCGGATGTCTTTTTCCTGATCGGCGGTACGCAGACCAATGCCACCGTGATCGACGGCTTTCTGCAGGGCTACGAAGGCGTGATCGCTGCCGATACCGGTCATATCGCGCTGCACGAGGCGGGTGCGATCGAGTTCGGCGGACACAAGGTCCTGACCGTTCCTCATACGTTGGGCAAAATCGAGCCGGATGTCCTGCGCTCCTATCTTGCGGATCATGCAGCAGACGGTAATTACGACCACATGGTCATCCCGGGGATGCTCTACATCTCCCAGCCGACAGAGTTTGGTACCTTATATAGTTTAAAAGAGCTGCAGAAGCTTCGCAGCATCTGCGATGACTATCACTTAAGCTTCTACCTGGACGGAGCACGCCTGGCTTATGCGCTCTCCACGCCGTCCAACGACGTCACGATCCGGGATATCGCGCGCCTTTGCGATGTCTTTTACATCGGCGGCACCAAGTGCGGCGCGATGATCGGTGAAGCTGTGGTCATCCCGCAAAAAGGACGCATCCCGCACTTCTTTACCACGATCAAACAGCACGGTGCACTGCTTGCCAAGGGACGGATCCTGGGTATCCAGTTTGATACCTTATTTACCGACGATCTCTATTTCCATCTCGGAGACTATGCGATCAAGGCTGCGGATGAGATCCGTGCGGCGATCGACAAAAAAGGCCGCCGCCAGCAGTTTGTGGCACCGACCAATCAGATCTTTTTGATCATCGACAATGAAGAACTCAAGACCTTCGGAGAAAAAGTCGCTTACAGTTTCTGGGAAAAATACGACGAGACACACACGGTACTGCGCCTTGCGACCAGCTGGGCGACCACACCGGAAAACGTACAAAAACTGATTGATCTGCTGTAAGGGGAAGATCTATGTATCAGGGAACAAATAAAACCGCAATCGCATCACAAAAACAGGTCGCCGGTGCACTGATGAAACTCATGCAGGAAAAGCACTTCAATGACATCTCCATCAGCGAACTGTGTAAGCTGGCCGGGGTCTCCCGACAGACCTTTTATATCCTGTTTCAGACCAAAGAAAATGTCATCATTTACATGATGCATGATCAGTATGCCTATTCTGCAAACGACTACTGTGACGGGAAGCTGACACTGCAGAAATTCTGTGACGGCTATGCGGAATACATCATCACCAACAAACAGTTCTTAAAGACGCTGGTTGAGAACAACGTGGAGTATCTGCTCTACGATTCTCTCTATGCCGCACTGACCTGTGAGTCGTGTCAAAATACGATGTGCACAAAGCATCGCACCTATGCGGCACACTATCTCTCCGGTGCGATCGTCTCCACGATCAAGGCCTATGTGGAGGATGGCTGCAAGCAGCCGCTGCCGCAGTTAAAAGAGATCATCTCGACCTTATTCGGCGGGAAGCTGTTTACCGAATAAAAAAAAGGAGCGCACCGCGCTCCTTTTTTGATTTCTTAGATTTTGATCTCAACTCCGGATCTCGTGTTAAATTCTTGCCACGCCGCTCTTTCGTGCTGCCTCGGCAACTGCCTTGGCAACCGCCGGACCGACTCTCTTATCAAATGCAGCCGGAATGATATACTCTTCGGACAGTTCCTCATCACTGATCAGATTTGCCAGTGCCTGTGCTGCTGCCATCTTCATCTCTTCGTTGATATCGCTGGCACGTACATCAAAGGTACCGCGGAAAATGCCCGGGAAGGCCAGTACGTTATTGATCTGGTTCGGGTAATCGCTGCGTCCTGTCGATACGACTCTCGCGCCGCCCTTCTTTGCATCCTCCGGGAAGATCTCCGGTGTCGGGTTCGCACATGCAAAGATGATCGCATCCTTGTTCATGGTCTCTACCATCTCCGTTGTGACGGTTCCCGGTGCGGATACACCGATAAAGACATCTGCGCCGACCATCATGTCAGCGAGGCTCCCTGCTTTTTTCTCCAGGTTGGTCACCTGTGCCATCTCCTCTTTGATCCAGTTGAGGCCGTCTCTGCCCTCGTAGATCGCGCCCTTGCGGTCGCACATGGTGATGTGCTTGAATCCTGCGGATAAGAGCAGCTTTACGATGGAAATCGCTGCTGCGCCGGCGCCGGAAGTAACGACTTTGACATCTTCTTTCTTCTTGCCAACGACCTTCAGTGCATTGGTCAGACCGGCCAGAGTGATGACCGCCGTACCATGCTGATCGTCATGGAAGATCGGAATATCGCAACGCTCTTTTAATTTCCGCTCGATCTCAAAGCATCTCGGTGCGGAAATATCCTCCAGGTTGATACCGCCGAACGAACCGGAGATCAGTGCAACCGTATTGACAAATTCATCCACATCTTTGCTCTTAACGCACAGCGGAAAGGCATCGACATCGCCAAACGCCTTAAAGAGCACACACTTTCCTTCCATGACCGGCATGCCGGCTTCCGGACCGATGTCCCCAAGCCCAAGAACTGCACTACCGTCGGTGATGACCGCACATAAGTTGTGTCTTCTGGTCAGTTCATAAGACTTGTTGATATCCTTCTGGATCTCCAGACAGGGCTGTGCAACCCCCGGGGTATAAGCCAGCGACAGATCGTCCTTCGTGCCGACCGGTACGGTCGCAACGACTTCGATCTTGCCCTTCCATTCTCCGTGTAATCTCAGTGATTCTTCTGCATAGTTCATGTTGTTTTCCTCCAAACTTTTCCTCTATAGATCAGCCGCAGTGACTGCGGCATACGCATTTACTTTGCCGCTATGACTGCGGCATGCGC
>JAILPR010000231.1 GCA_024699355.1 Lachnospiraceae bacterium | reverse complement strand
AGGATATCGTTACTTATTTGGAGAAGCATCAGTCATGAATGCAGAAGACATTTATGAATTAATAGAGCGTTTCGAACACGCATCGATTGCAGAGCTGGATTGGAAACAAGGGGAAGAGCGCATTCGTCTTCGCAAAGAAAGCGCTTTTGCAGCAACAAACGCATCGGGAGCGCTCATGGGTTGGCCGTATAACAACAGTACACAGGAGATGACGTGCATGCAGGGCGCACAGACCATGCAAAGTACACAGGATCCTGCCGGCATGCGGAGCGCAGGTGTGCAGGCGGATAATGTCGGGGTAGGGCAGACATCTGCCAAAGAAGCCGTGGAGCAGATCCATGCCCCACTGGTCGGCACGTTTTATGCCGCTTCTTCTCCGGAGGATGCACCGTTTGTCAAAGAAGGCAGTCAGGTCAAGGCAGGAGATGTCGTTTGCCTGATCGAAGCGATGAAAATGCTCAGTGAAGTACGTGCGGATCACGACTGCGTGATCGATCGTGTACTGGTCAAAGACGGCGAGGTGGTTTCCTTTGACCAGCCGCTCTTTACATTAAAGTAAGATACGGAAAAATAAAACTATGTTTCGTAGAATCTGTATCGCCAATCGAGGCGAGATCGCGGTCAGGATCATCCGAACCTGCCGCGAAATGAATATTGAGACCGTGGCGCTGTATTCCACGGCAGACAAAGATGCGCTTCATGTCAGGATCGCAACGCAGGCGATCTGCATCGGACCGGAGAAGGCACAGGAGAGCTATTTGAATCAAAAAGCGATCCTTTCGGCAGCACTTTCAAGCGGGTGCGATGCCATCCATCCGGGATTTGGATTTTTGTCGGAAAACAGTGATTTTGCAAGACTCTGTGAGGAGTGCGGGATCACGTTTATCGGACCGAAAGCAGACGTCATGGATATGCTGGGCAACAAAGCTGCGGCAAAGAAATGCGTGGAGCGCTGTAAGGTGCCGGTCGTACCGGGATCCAAAGGCGCAGTCAAAGACAGCAAAGAAGCCAAAAAGATCGCAGATCAGATCGGCTATCCGGTGCTGCTCAAAGCATCTGCCGGCGGCGGCGGACGCGGCATGAGACGTGTCGATGACCCGGAGAAGCTCGAAGCACTGTATGCAGAGGCGCAGGCGGAAGCTGTGGCCAATTTCGGTGACGGAGAGATGTATGTCGAAAAACTGATCCTGCATCCGAAGCATGTGGAGTTCCAGATCCTTGCCGATGAGTATGGAAATGTCATCCATTTAGGCGAGAGAGACTGTTCCATTCAGCGAAAGAACCAGAAACTGATGGAGGAGAGTCCCTGCATGGCGCTTACCTGCGAGCTTCGCAAAGCGATGGGACAGGCCGCAGTCGATGCGGCAAAGGCTGCAGGCTATACGAATGCCGGTACGGTAGAGTTCGTATTGGATGCGGCAGGAAATTTTTATTTTATCGAAATGAACACCAGGATCCAGGTGGAGCATCCGGTGACTGAGATGGTAACGGGCCTGGATCTGATCAAAGAGCAGATCCGGATCGCGTTTCATCAACCGCTGCGCATGCGCCAGAGCGATGTGAAGCTTACCGGACATGCCATTGAATGCCGCATCAATGCGGAGGATCCGAACAGAAACTTTATGCCGAATGTCGGGAACGTCGGGTTCTTGCATTTCCCGGGCGGAGAAGGGGTACGAATCGATACGGCACTGTATCCGGGATATGAGACCAGCCCGTTCTATGATTCGATGATGGCCAAGATCATCGTGCATGCACCGACCAGACTGGAAGCCATTCGCAAGATGCGTCGTGCATTGGAAGAACTGTCCATCGAAGGCGTGCAGAGTACGGGGGATTTTGAGTATCTGGTGCTGTTCCATCCGGAATATATCGCAGGGCATTATGATGTCGGCTTTATCGAAAAGCACCTGGAGGAGATCCTGACGCTGGATACGAGGGTAGAAGATGAGCAGTGATATTCTCGAGAAACGAAAAACGAAATTTACCAGGATGCGTATGCTGCGTGACCGGGATGCCGCACAGGGCAAACCGAAAGTCACGGGACAGGAAGCGGATCCGCGGATCGCACATCTGGAAGATCTCTTTGTGATCTGTCCGGAGTGCGGGGAAAGCTTTCTGAAAGAGGAAGTGCGGAAAAACTATTATACCTGTCCGCATTGTAAGCACCTGTATACGATGCCCGTGGAGAAGCGTCTGCGCAGTATCGCAGATGACGGAAGCATACGGGTCTTTGCATCCAATCTGGAGGCTGTCAATCCGTTACACTTCCCCGGGTATGAGGAGAAGATCGCACAGCAACGGGAGAAGAGCGGACAGGCGGAGGCCATCTACAGTGCCGTTTGCAAGATCGATGGCAGAGATGTCGCGGTCGTGATCATGAACAGTAAATTCCTGATGGGAAGCATGGGGATCCTGGTCGGGGAATATGTGACCAGAGCCTGTGAATATGCGGGAATGCATAAGATACCACTTGTTATCTTTACAGCAAGCGGCGGTGCCAGAATGCAGGAAGGGATGCTGTCCCTGATGCAGATGGCCAAGACATCCGCGGCGATCGAGAAGTTCAAACGCGCCGGCGGGCTTTACATTGTCGTGTATACGCACCCGACGACCGGTGGAGTCTCCGCAAGCTTTGCGGGGCTGGGAGATATCACTCTGGCAGAGCCGGGGGCACTCGTTGGCTTTGCGGGACCGCGTGTCATCGAGCAGACGATCGGCGAGAAACTGCCGGAAGGATTCCAGAAAGCGGAATATCTGGAAGAACACGGCTTTGTCGATCAGGTGGTGGAGCGTGAGCGATTGCGGGAAGTACTCTCCCGGATCTTAAAACTGCATGCATAGGCGCACGGACCTGCCGGCCGGCAGGACTCGAAGTTGCCGTATGACATGCGTAGGATGAAACTATGATAGAAGAATTGGACCGAAAAATCGACGAAATGGAAGCGACGCTTGCCGGGATGCAAAGTGCGCAGCCGGAGGAAAAGATCCTCAGGTTCCAGTTAAAGCGCGACCGCGATGAGCTGCTTGCGGCATGCAGGGAGCTGACGCCGGCAGATAAAGTCTATCTGGCAAGGCACATTCGCAGACCGCGTATCGATGACTATACCAAAGCGCTCTTTACGGAGTTCTTCGAACAAAAAGGGGACAGACTCGGCAAGGAAGATCCCAGTATCTTCGGCGGGATCGCGTTGTTCGAAGGAACACCGGTGACGATCATCGGACACCGGAAAGGGCACGACTTAAACGAAAATATTAAATTACAATTTGGCATGCCGGGGCCGGAAGGCTACCGCAAGGCACTGCGCCTGATGAAGCAGGCAGAGAAGTTCCACAGACCGGTGATCCTCTTCATCGATACACCGGGGGCTTATCCGGGACTGGAAGCGGAAGAGTTCGGCCAAAGCCAGGCGATTGCAGAGAATCTGGCAGCGATGAGCATGCTGCAGGTACCGGTGCTGGCGATCATCACCGGGGAAGGCAACAGCGGTGGCGCACTCGCCATTGGCGTTGCCAATCGTGTTTGCATGTTGGAGAATGCGGTTTACTCGATCCTTTCTCCGGAAGGTTTTGCCTCGATTCTCTGGCATGATGCTTCCAAAAGCAAAGAAGCCTGTAATATCATGAAGCTGACCGCGCAGGATCTAAAGCCGCTCGGGGTGATCGATGAAATCCTGCCGGAGCCGCCCGGTGGTGCACACCGCAATCCACAGGCCGTCTACGAGACGATCAGGGGCTGCGTGCGGGAGTTCTTGAAGAGTACGAAGAACAAAAGCGGAAAAGAGATGGCACGGGCGAGGGCAAAGAAGATCCGCCGCATGGATGCGGCCTGGATCCGGATAGACAAAGCAGCGGGAGAAGATAAATAACATGTGTAATGGAATAAGAATCGTTGCCACCGGACTCGATGTGCCGGAAAAGATCATGTCCAGTGAGGACTTTGAGAAGATTGTAGAGACCAGCGATGAGTGGATCCGTACCCGAACCGGGATCAAAAACAGACATTTCCTATGTGCGGGGGAGACACATTTAGATATGGCTATGCGGGCGGCGCTGAAGGCAATTGACAGCGCGGGGATTGACAGACAACAGATCGGTACCGTCCTGGTAGCCACCTTTGCAAGCGATCAGTATGTGCCGTCTTGTGCGGCACTGTTGCAGGAGAGACTCGGTCTCTCGGAAGATGTGCTTGCCTATGACCTGAATGCGGCATGCTCGGGCTTTATGTTTGGCTTAGAGAGTGTGCGCGGCATTTTAAGTGTTTCGGAAAAGCCGTATGCGCTGCTGGTAGGCGCAGAGGCGTTATCGAGAAGACTCGATATGACCGATCGCAGTACCTGCATTTTGTTCGGGGACGGTGCAGGCGCAGCAATTGTGGAGAAAAGTGATCGCCCGGCGGTGATCAGTTGCAGGACCAGAGGTGATATTACCAAGATCCTGGTCGATCGGTATGTCCATATGGATGGACAGGGCGTTTATAAATTTGCAGTCAAAGAAGTGCCGAAGCTCATTGAAGAAGTCCTTGCGAAAGCAGGGGTCAGTGCGGATGAGGTCGATCATTTCATCTGTCATCAGGCCAATGCCAGGATCCTGCAGTCGGTTGCCAAATCGCTGGATCAGCCGATGGAGAAGTTCTATCAGAATCTGCAGGAATTCGGAAATACGTCGGCAGCCAGTGTGCCGATCGTGATGGCACAGATGAACGATCTGGGACTGTTAAAGCGCGGAGAACGTGTGGTATTGGCAGGCTTTGGCGCAGGACTGACCTGGAGCGTGGCAACATTTTTGTGGTAATGCGTAGCCAAAAGGAGCGAAGATGAAATTACAAGACTTGATTCATACGAAATATCCCATCATTCAGGGTGGCATGGCCAATATCGCAACGGGCGAATTTGCCGCGGCGGTATCCAATGCGGGCGGTCTCGGGCTGATCGGCTCGGGCGGCTATGACCATGAATGGATGCGGGAGCAGATCCGTATCGCCAGAGCAAAGACGGACAAACCGTTTGGCGTCAACCTTATGCTGATGAACCCGGATGCGGATGCGATCGCACAGGTGCTGGCAGAAGAGAAGGTTGCGGTTATCACGACCGGTGCCGGCTCTCCGGGCAAATACATCTCGATGTGGAAAGCAAACGGGACCATTGTCATTCCGGTGATCGCCTCGGTCGCACTCGGACAGTTGATGGAGAGAAGCGGCGTGGATGCGGTGATCGCTGAAGGCGGTGAGAGCGGTGGCCATGTCGGAGATATGACGACGATGACGCTTCTGCCGCAGGCAGTAGAGCGCTTAAAGGTTCCGGTGATCGCGGCAGGCGGTATCGGCAGCGGCGCGCAGATGGCGGCAGCCATGATGCTGGGCGCGATCGGTGTGCAGGTAGGTACCTGTCTTCTCGTGAGTGAAGAATGCCCGATCCATGAGAACTATAAGCAGGCACTGATCAAGGCCAAAGACAATGCTACCACGGTAACCGGCAGAAGTCAGGGCGCTCCGGTGCGCATCATTAAGAATAAGATGGCGCGGGAATACCTGAAGCTGGAAACTGCCGGCGCAGGCAAAGAAGAACTGGAAAAGATCACGTTGGGCGGACTTCGTCGTGCCGTGCTTGATGGCGATATGGAGACCGGTTCTGTCATGGCTGGGCAGGTATGCGGACAGTTAAAGCAGATCCGTCCGGTTGCTGAGATTCTGGAAGAAATGAACAACGATGCCAAAGCATGCCTGCAGAATGCAGCATCGCTTTCCGCGCTGCTCTAAGCAGTTGGCGGACATCGACGGGAGATCCCGTCATCGATGGGAGATCCCCGCCATAGGAGAATGGAATGAAATTAGCGTTTGTATATGCCGGTCAGGGCGCACAGAGCGTTGGGATGGGCAAAGACTTTTATGATCATTATGTAAACTACCGCGAGACGATCAACAGAGCAAATCGCATCATGGAAGAGGAAGAAGGTTTCTCTCTCCGGGAGATCAGCTTTGAAGGACCAATGGAGCGTTTGAGTCAGACACGTTATACACAACCGTGTATGACGGCTTTTGCGATCGGGATCACACAGCTCCTTGCGCAGGATCATATCAAACCGCAAATGGCACTGGGCTTAAGCCTTGGAGAATACGGTGCGCTGTATGCAGCGGATGTGCTGGATGCAGACAGTATTTTGCGTCTGGTTTCTTATCGCGGAAAGGTGATGGAAGAAGCGGCCGCAGGGCGTGAAGTGAAGATGGTTGCGATCTTAAAAGCAGAGGATGCACAGATCGAAGAAGCGGTAAAGAAGGCAGGCGCTGCGATGCAGGGAGATCTCCGTGTCGAGATCGCCAATTACAACTGCCCGGGCCAGACCGTCATCTCCGGAGATGCACAGGCAGTGGACAAAGCCTGCGATCTGTTAAAAGAAGCCGGCGTAAAGCGTATGGTACCGCTTACAGTCAGCGGACCGTTTCATACATCGCTCATGGCACCGGCGGGAGAGGTGTTGTATCAAAAACTGGCAGAGTTTGAGTTATGTAAACCGGAGATCCCGGTGATCGCCAATGAGACGGCGCAGCCGATCAGCATCGCACAGATGAAAGAGAGTTTAAAGATGCAGGTACAGAGCAGTGTACGACTCTCACAATCCCTGCAATATCTGGAAACATCAGGAATAACGCATGTTATCGAAATCGGACCGGGAGCGACGATCTCGAAGTTTATCGCCAAAGCGGCACCTTCGATCAAGACCCATGCGATCAGCACGGTGGAAGACTATCTCGGGGTGCAGGCATTCTTGGATCAGGAGGCATAAGATGGAACAGCAACAGAAATGTGCAATTGT
>JAILPR010000213.1 GCA_024699355.1 Lachnospiraceae bacterium | reverse complement strand
TCGGTCAGCGTCAGGCTGACTACATACTCTGCGTTGCCAAGGCTGTCAGACTGTGTACCTGCCTGCGCATCTTTGACATCGGTACCTGTCAGTACTTCATTACCGCTGACATCATAGAATGCCAGGGAACCCGGCTGACCCAGCTCCTGCAGGATCGCATTTGCATCGGATACACCCGGAATTTCAATGCCGATTCGGTTACTGCCGATCTGATATACCTGCGCCTCAGTGCTGTAATTGTCAACACGCTGTTGCAGCTTGTAGATCGTATCGCTCATATCTTCGGCGCTCGGATTCTCATCTCCGACAACCTGATAGGTAATGCTGACACCGCCTGCCAGATCAAGACCCAGTTTTACGGAAGATCCGGAACCGCTCTTGGATTCTCCCCAACCGTAAAATGCTGTATAGCCGAATAATACAAGCAATGCAAGCATGACGATCAGCGTAAGGATCGGTTTGATTTTCTTCTTCATATTATTCCTCCATTCCGTGATCTCTTACTAAAGTGCCCGAAATTCCGACATTTTTAGTCATTTCTGCGGCTTCGGAATCACTTTTTCACGGATTAGTCACCATTTTGGAGTATACCATAGATTCCCCTTCGGGAAAAGAATTTTTTCGGGGAGCGCTCCTCTTTCCAGGATGCGCTCCCCGCTGCTTTCTTAGTTTATGCTTTTCTGATCCGGACGGCGATGTAGGGCCGCCCCGGAAGCTGGATCCGGAAGGTCCCGCGATGGACTCCCGCATCCGTGATCGTCATATTCCAGGTGTCGATCACCTCCACCCGATATGAAGTATCATCCGCCCACGTAAAGTCTCTGAGCGAAGGTCTCATAAAGCTGAAATAATAGATCCGGTAGCCTGTTTTTTCGGCCAGGTCCTCATCTGCCGGCATCGCCAGCGCACAGTCCCAGCCATCTCTTCTGGAGGTATCGATCTTTAAGCCGTTGCCGGGCGTCTCGCATAAGATCCTGTGCAAAAAGGCAAAGCGCTTGTGGCTCTCCCCGTGCAGATCTCCGCCGTGCGACCACCATAAGATGTCTTCCTCGTTATAGTAGGTCTCCCCGTGCCCCGGATATGCACCGCGCATCGAAGCTTCCCAGAACCTTCTGACCATCTCTTCCCCGGTGATGTTGCCCCAGCCGAACTGGATGTTGCCTTCATAGGAAATCTCATCCCAGATCACCGGCTTTTGATACGTTTTCCGGATCTCATCCGTATTCTCCACGGTCCGGTAGATGTCGATACGCTGCGCACTGACATGCGTGATCCACGGTTTGGAGTGATCAAAAAATTCGTGGCAGTTGTGGATACTGCGAAGATGCTGATAAGGATCATGTTCCATAAAATAATTGCCGATGTAGTCCCAGTCTGCCGCATTCTTCTCTTCAAAAAGATCGTATTCGTTGGCCATCGCCCACCAGACATTACGAAAGGCCGAAAGACGGTTGATCAGATACTTCATATAGAATGTATCCTCCGCCCGCGACATCGAGGAAAAGCCCCACCGGTCATACGGGTGAAAGACGATGATATCCGCCTCGACCCCGATGGCCGACAGCTTTCGGATACAGTCTTCGATGTGTCTGAAATGCGCCGGATTGAAACGATAAAAATCCCAATGATTTCCTTCGGTTTTGCCCGTATACTCCTGGAAATTTTCCCGCGTGAGCACGCTGCTGTCCATGGGCGTTCCTTCATACGGGTAGCTGCGCGGCTCCCGCAGATTGTAATCGTAATGCTTGGGGAAAATGCAGAAGCGGATCTTGTTAAATCCTGCCTTCTCCAGGTTCTGCAGTGTCTTTTCGATCAGTGCATCACTCTGCAGCTCCCATACATAGCACGTCGTTCCGATGCTGTAATACGGTGTCCCGTCCGCATATTGCAGACAATAGGTATTGCAGACACTTACCGGCCCGTGATTGCCCTCTCCCGGGGCCGTTACATCAAACTCTCCGGCAAAGGATTCATCGGAAAAATCTCCGCCGATCTGAAAGGTATAATGTCCCTGATTGCGCGGCATGAAACGGATCTTATAGACTCCGTCGCCGTCATAAAAGCCTTCTGTCGTGACATCTTCTCCGGGACCCTGAAAGCGTCCGCGGATCGTAACATCCGCAAACGGATTGCCGCTGCTTTTGCCTTTGCCGCTCCATTCAAACATGCCCCATTGTTCTATTGTTTTCTCGTACATAACGATTCCTTCCGTTGTTTATTCTATTGCTGTGCCGTAATTACGACGCTTCCCGGTCGCCCGTCAGTGCGTATGCACCTTTCGCATTACTTGACCGCACCTGCCATACCTTCCACGAAGTACCTCTGGAAGATCAGGTAAACGACCATGACCGGTACTACCGAGATCAATACGCCTGCGCACAGATAACCATAGTCGGTCCCGTGCTCTCCGACGAACGTCAACAGTCCGACCGGAACGGTCTTTTTGGCATTGTCGTTGATGATGACGGAAGCAAGCAGATATTCATTCCATGTCGCTAAAAAGTCCGTGATAAACAGTGTTGCGATACTCGGCTTTGCGATCGGCAGGATCACCCTGATAAAGGTCTGCCATTTATTGGCTCCGTCAATGCAGGCCGCCTCATCGATCGCCCTGGGGATCTCGTTCATAAATCCGCGCAGGATCAGGATCATAAATGGAATACCAAAACCAATATACACATAGAACAGGCCAAAATATGTATTAATAAGATTCAACTTGTTATAAATGATACTGATCGGCACCAGCGCGATCTGCATCGGGATCATCATGCCGATCAAAAAGAAAACAAACCAGCCCGTGGCGTGCTTGAGATTTGTTCTGGTCATCGCAAAGGCCGCCATCGCCGAAATAAAGATGCCCAGGGGGACCTTGATCATGCAGATGATCAGATCGTTACGCATGTACGTAAAGAGGCGCCCTTTGATCATGGCATTTTTGAAGTTGCTCCATGCCGGAACTGCCGGCATTTCAAATAACGATAACCCGCTGATAAAATCCTTCTGCGATTTCAGCGCCGTAAAGATCAGTGTAATGATCGGGATCAGCCACACGATTGCAAGAAGGATCAGTACGATGTATTTCGCAACCATTTTTGCGATCTTTAATTGTTTGCCTTCCATACCTTTCCCTCCATCAATCTTTCTTAGCCATAAACGACATGTACGGGATGATGACTGCAAGCATCATCAGTACCATAACGATCGCGATCGCCGTACCGTACCCGACGTTGTTATATGCATACACCTGGTTGTACATATAGGAAGCAAGCACCTGCGTCGCATTGTTCGGACCGCCGTCCGTCAGGGATTTGACGATATCATAGACCTTCATGCCGGAGATCAGCAGTGTGGAAATGACCATGATAAACGTATCTCTCATGAGCGGCACCGTAATCC
>JAILPR010000203.1 GCA_024699355.1 Lachnospiraceae bacterium | reverse complement strand
GAGGCGATATAGCCCTTGAAAACTAGTGAAAACGGCAAAACTATAGAAGGCTGGAGGGAGCAAATTGGAAAAGATAAAACAAAATCCAATCGTTAAGAAACTGGGCTTTAACCGTATTATCCTGTTTTGCATTCTGGTCCTGATGTATATTTTCTTCTGTGTATGCATTAGCGGCTTTGCGGGAATGGCTCATATCCTGAGTATTTTGAACTACGTGTATTTCCTGGGATTTTTATCGCTGGGCGTTACCTTTGTCATCGCTACCGGCGGTATCGATTTCTCGATCGGACCGGTCATGTTCTGTTGTGCACTGATGTCCGGTTATACACTGACAAGTTACGGAGCACCGACAGGTGTGGCACTGTTAATGAGCATTGCCATTGGTCTTTGCTTCGGACTCTTTAACGGATTTCTGGTAGCGTACATGCACGTGCCGCCGTTCATCGTATCGATGGCATCCATGAACATCGCCAAAGGTCTTGCCTCAGTGTATACCAAGACACAGTCGGTCAGCTGGCCACAGGCTTCCGATCCGACAGGCTGGTTCAGAAAAATGGTAAAGGTCGGCAACTTCCCGGTAGGTCTTGTGATCTTCCTGGTAGCCGCATTCATCCTTTATGTACTGCTCAACAACACCAAGCCGGGGCGTTACATTCTCTGCCTTGGCAGCAACAAAGAGGCAGTCAGACTTTCCGGTGTTAACATCCGCAAGTGGGAAATGGTCGCATATGCGATCTGCGGAACACTGGTCGGTATCGCAGCGATCTTTTTCGTAGGCGCATATACGACGGTTCAGCCGGGTTACGGTGATCAGTACAACAACGAGGCGATCGCAGGTTGCGTTATGGGTGGTACATCCATGGTCGGCGGCCTTGCTTCCATCGGTGGTACGGTGATCGGTGTATTCATCATTTCACTTCTGCAGGAAGGTATCCTGGCGTTCCGTTTGACCAAGGATATTCAGTTGATCCTGACAGGACTTATCGTAATCTTCGCTGTTTATGCCGATGTATCTGCTCGCCGCAGAAAGAACTAATACTGGAAAGGAGAAGAAGATGGGTGACGTAATTTTAACAATGAAAGGCATCGACAAATCCTTCCCGGGTGTACATGCATTAGACCACGTCGACTTTGAAGTAAAGCGCGGCGAAGTCCATGCACTGATGGGAGAAAACGGTGCCGGCAAATCAACATTGATGAAGGTTCTGACCGGTATTTATACCAAAGATTCCGGCAGCATCACATACGAAGGCAAGGAAGTAGAATTCCATAATACAAGAGAAGCGCAGGACGCAGGTATCGTCATCGTTCACCAGGAACTGAACATGGTCGGTGATCTGACGGTAGCGCAGAACATCTTTATCGGTCGTGAGTTTAAGAAGGGCTTTATGATCGATGACAAAAAGATGGTAGAGGAGTCGAAAAAACTGTTCGACACCTTAAAAATCGAAATCGATCCGACGGCAAAGATGAGTGATCTGACGGTCGGTAAGCAGCAGATGTGCGAGATCGCAAAAGCAATCTCTCACGAAGCAAAGGTCATCATCTTTGATGAGCCTTCCGCTGCATTAACGGAAAAAGAGATCGAAGATCTGTTTGCGATCATCCGTGATCTGCGTGAGCAGAATCTGGGTATCGTTTATATCTCTCACCGTATGGATGAGATCAAGGTGATCACGGACCGTGTTACCGTCATGCGAGACGGTACCTATGTCGGCACACTGATCACAAAGGACTGTACGAAGGAAGACATCATCAACATGATGGTTGGTCGTGTCATCTACGAAGAGCCGAAGACCAAATCGCTGGTCGCACCGGATGCACCGGTGGTTTTAAAGGTAGAGCATTTAAATGCAGGGCGTATGGTACAGGATGTCAGCTTCGAACTTCGCAAGGGCGAGATCCTCGGCTTTTCCGGACTGATGGGTGCGGGACGTACCGAGACCGCGAGAGCGCTTTTCGGAGCGGACCCGAAGACCGGCGGCGACATCTACATCAACGGAGAAAAGGTGACCATCAATTCTCCGCAGGATGCAGTAAAGCATGGTATCGGTTATCTCTCCGAAGACCGTAAGAGATTCGGTATCGTCGTACAGAAGTCCATCATCGAGAACTCCACGCTGGCGTGCCTGGATGATTATTTAAGCGGACCGTTTATCAACAAGAAGAAAGAGAAGGAAGTCACAGAGAAATATATCAAAGAGCTCGACACCAAGACGCCGGGGTCGGATCAGTTGGTTGTCAACTTATCCGGTGGTAATCAGCAGAAGGTCGTTATCGCAAAGTGGCTGGTAAAGAACTGCGATATCCTGATCTTTGATGAGCCGACCAGAGGTATCGACGTAGGTGCGAAGAACGAAATTTATAAGCTGATGAACAGACTGGCTGCAGAAGGCAAGTCGATCATCATGATTTCTTCGGAAATGACTGAAATTCTGAGAATGAGTGACCGTATCGTGGTTATGTGTGAAGGCAAAAAGACCGGTGAAATTGCGATCGAAGAAGCGACACAGGAATTGATCATGGATAAGGCAACACGCGATATTAAGTAGGAGGCAGACATGACGAAGAAAAAACAAAGTATATTTACCAGCCAGAAATTCATCGTGCTTCTGGTTGTGATCGGTCTGATGATCGTATTTAGTTTGATCAGTAAGGATTTCAGAAAGTATACGACACTCTTAAGTATGCTGGATTATTCTTACTACGATGTATTGATGGCAATCGGTGTAGCTTTCCCGCTGATCACGGGCGGTGTAGACTTGTCCATCGGTACCGGTATGGTGTGCTACGCACTGGCAGGCGGGTATCTGATCCGCTTCCACAGCTGGCCGGTAGGAGCAGCGATCCTGGTGTCGATCCTGTTCGGTTGCGCCATTGGCTTACTCAACGGTGTTTTGATCGCAATCATGGATCTGCCGCCGTTCCTTGCAACCCTTTGTACCTGTATGATCACACGTGGTCTGGGCTCGATCTGCTCGGGAAGCTTCGGTATCCCGTGGCCGATCGCCAATGCGGACAACGGCTGGTTCCACAGCATCTTTAAGATCACGCTGGCAAGCGGCACCAAGATTCCGCTGGGCTTTTTATGGATGGTACTTTTGGCACTGCTCATGGCATTTGTCCTTGGTCACACCAAGTTTGGCCGTTATGTCATTGCCATCGGTAGTAACAAAGAGGCAACGATCCTCTCCGGTATTAATGTAAAATTCTATCACGTCATGGCGTACGTGGTATGCGGCCTCTTTGCAGGCTTAGCCTCTATTTCCTACGCAAATGCGATCCCGACCGTACAGCCGGGTACCGGCGCAGGTATGGAGCTGGATGCGATCGGTGGTGCGATCGTCGGCGGTGTTTCCGCAACAGGCGGTTACGGTACCATCATCGGAACCTTACTTGGTACTTATGTCATTTGTTTATTAAAGACCGGTCTTCCGTACATCGGTCTGCAGGCAAACTGGCAGCAGATCATTACAGGTCTTGTACTGATCGGCGCCGTATTGATCGATATCCTCAAGAAGGAGAGGATCAAAAAATAACTTGCGCTTACCTGCCGAAAAGGCAGTTTGCGAATAAACAGTAAACAGAAATGTTTCCAAAGGAGGAAAAAACATGAAAAAGAAATTGTTGGCAATGCTGTTAAGCACAGCAATGGTTGCTTCTGTTCTTGCAGGATGCGGCAGCGCAGCTGAAGAAGCAGCTCCGGCAGCAACAACCGAGAAGACGGAAGAAGCAGCTCCGGCAGCAGAGGAAGCAAAGGAAGAAACAAAGGCTGAAGAAGCAGAAGCTGAAGCAGCAACAGTTGAGAACATCGCTGATGCAGCAGCAGTTGCAGAAGGTACAGCTCAGTTCGACGGTCTGACCGCAAACGAAGCGTATGACTTCTCTATCGTTGTTAAGTCCTTCCAGTCTACCTATTGGCAGGCAGCGATCACAGGTATGGAAATGGCAGCAGCTGAGTTAGGTGTTACCTATACAGCACAGGGCCCGAACAGTGAGTCCGATATCGCTGACCAGATCAACATGTTAAACAGTGCGATCAACGGTGCACCGGCAGGTGTTGGTCTTGCTGCTTGTGATACAAGCTCTGTTCAGGAGTCTCTGAGCGCAGCGAAGGCAGCAAACCTTCCGATCGTAGCATTCGATACCGGTATCGACAATGATCCGGACGGCGCGATCGTTTGTACAGTAGCAACAGATAACACTGCAGCAGGTGAAGTTGCAGCAACCAATATGTATGAAGCGATCAAGGATCAGCTTGGTAACGGTACCGTTCGTGTCGGCGAAGTTAACCAGGATGCTACCGCTCTGAACATTCAGCAGAGAGGTCTTGGTTTCATCAACAAGTTCATCGAACTGGCAACAGCTGATGGCTACAAAGTAGCTGTTACAGGTAATGAGTTCTATGTAAATGCTTGCTCTGATAAGGGCGATGAGGCATCTGCAGATGTGATCATCGAAGTAGCTGTTCCGGCACAGACCACAGTAGATCTTTGCGCAACAGCAGCAGGTAGTATCATGAGTAAGGAAGATACCATCGCAATCTTCGGTTCCAACCAGACTGCAGCAGAAGGTGTTCTTTCTGCAGACGGTAACTTAAGTGTACTTGGTGACAAGGTTGTTGGTGTTGGTTTCGATGCAGGTACGATCATTAAGGATGCTGTTTCTTCAGGCAAGATGCTTGGTGCTGTTACACAGTCTCCTCTGATGATGGGTTACTACACCATCTACGCTTTAACTGCAGCAGCAAACGGCCAGACACTGGCAGATTGCCCGACAGACGGTTATTGGTATGATGCATCCAACATGACTGATGATCTGATCGCTCCGAACCTGTACGATTAATTCATCACAAAGTTTTGGGTATATTTTTTAGAGAAGGTAAGGACCGCTCCGAAAGGGGCGGTCCTTTTGTGACAGGAGCGTACACGGGCTGATACGGAAAAGTAGCGCATCGGTCGTAAATCCTTGACTTATCGCACTTTTTTGAGTATAATTCTCTAGTTAATGAGTACTTAGCAATTGAAAAATTGATTTGATATGGAGGGCGATCATGGAATCATCAAAGAAAAATATTCTGACTGCCGAAGGTCTGAAAAAATACCAGGATGAGCTCGACTACTTAAAGGTCGAGAAGAGAAAAGAGATTGCGCAGGCGATCAAGGAAGCGAGATCACAGGGCGATTTAAGTGAGAACGCAGAGTATCAGGCAGCCAAAGACGAGCAGCGTCTGATGGAAGCTCGAATCGAAGAACTCGAAGCAATCCTGACCAACGTTGAAGTTGTAGACCTGGATGAAGCAAACGGTCAGAGTGTGATCCGTATCGGTAGCAAGATCCGTGTAAAAGATCTGGAGTTTAACGAAGAACTGGATTATCAGATCGTTGGTTCCAACGAGGCAGATACCGATGCCGGCAAGATCAGCAACGAATCTCCGCTGGGAATCGCACTGGTGGGTGCGACCGCAGGTGAAGTTGTTACGGTTGAGGCACCGGTTGGTGAGATCCGCTACGAGATTTTAGAGATCAAATAAGAACATTGTGAAAGAGCCTGCGCATAACGCTGCAGGCTCCTATCAAATATTCCAGAATTCAATGAGGTAACCCAAGTGGCAGAAGAAAACAAGAATCAGAACAATCAGCCGGAGCAGGATTTAAACCAGCTGCTGAAAGTCAGACGTGAGAAGCTCGCTACACTGCAGGAGGCAGGAGATGATCCGTTCCGGATCACAAAATTTGATCAGACACATCATACAACGGATGTGAAGGAAAACTTTGAAGCTCTCGAGTTCATTCCGGGTGTGGACGAAGAAGGCAAGAGCATCGTGACACCGATCGAGCAGATCCCGGAAGGCAAGCTCGTCAGCGTCGCAGGGCGTATGATGTTTAAGCGTGTCATGGGAAAGGCATCCTTTGCCAATATCCGTGATCTGAAGGGTGATATTCAGATCTATGTGACCAGAAATGATTTAGGAGAAGAAGCGTATGCCGGCTTTAAGAAATTTGATGTCGGCGATATCCTTGGCGTTAAGGGCTTTGCATTTAAGACCAAGACCGGTGAAATCTCCATTCATGCAAAGGAAGTTACCTTATTATCCAAGAGTCTGCAGATCCTGCCGGAGAAATTCCATGGTCTGACCGATACCGATACCAGATATCGTCAGAGATATGTGGATCTGATCATGAATCCGGAAGTAAAAGAGACCTTCGTTAAGAGAAGCCAGATCATCAAGGAAATCCGTAATTTCCTCGATGGCAGAGATTTCATGGAAGTCGAGACACCGATGCTGGTACACAATGCCGGCGGTGCTGCAGCGCGTCCGTTTGACACCCATTACAATTCCCTGGATGAGGATGTTAAGTTGCGTATCTCCTTAGAACTGTACTTAAAGCGACTGATCGTCGGCGGCTTGGAGCGCGTCTATGAGATCGGACGTGTATTCCGTAACGAAGGCGTGGATACCAGACACAATCCGGAATTCACCCTGATGGAGCTGTATCAGGCATATACCGACTACTACGGCATGATGGAACTGACCGAGTCAATGTTCCGTTATCTGGCAGAAAAGGTTTGCGGTTCTTCCAAGATCACGTATAACGGCATCGAGATCGACTTTGGAAAGCCGTTTGAGAAGATCACTATGATCGATTGCATCAAGAAGTATACCGGGATCGATTTCGATACCGTTGCAACCGATGAAGAGGCAAAGGCACTTGCCAAAGAGCGTCATGTAGAATACGAAGAGCGTCACACCAAGGGCGATATCGTGAACCTCTTCTTCGAAGAGTTCTGTGAAAAGAACCTGATCCAGCCGACCTTTGTCATGGATCATCCGCTGGCAATTTCGCCACTGACGAAGAAGAAACCTTCCGATCCGAGCAAGGTAGAGCGTTTCGAGTTGTTCATCAATACCTGGGAGATGTGTAACGCGTACTCTGAGTTAAACGATCCGATCGATCAGAGAGAGCGTTTCGCAGAGCAGGAAAAGGCATTCGCAGCCGGCGATGAAGAAGCAAACCATACCGATGAAGATTTCCTGAATGCACTGGAGATCGGTATGCCGCCGACGGGTGGTATCGGATACGGCATCGACAGACTGGTCATGCTGCTGACAGATAGCCCGGCCATCCGCGATGTATTGCTTTTCCCAACACTTAAAAGTATCCAGTAAGAAAGCCAGTATTTATGCGGGCTTGCGGGGTTGAACAAATGTTTGACCACTTTTTGACCACAAAAAACCCGTTTCAGTCGGTTTCAATCGGGAATAATTCTGTGAAAAAACAAAAAATGGCATTAATTTTGAAGGCCACTTTCTAAGAAATTAGAAAGTGGTCTTTTTTTATTCGCTTCCGTCACAGAAAAAAACCACAGGAGGAAACC
>JAILPR010000196.1 GCA_024699355.1 Lachnospiraceae bacterium | reverse complement strand
AAATGCATAACCGGTAAAACGGATAAGGCAGCCGGTGCATGAACCGCAAGACATAGTACACAAAACTACATC
The DNA here is from genome assembly GCA_024699355.1 of Lachnospiraceae bacterium. Classification (GTDB taxonomy): domain Bacteria; phylum Bacillota; class Clostridia; order Lachnospirales; family Lachnospiraceae; genus SIG336. The sequence continues at coordinate 6,585 of JAILPR010000196.1, read as the reverse complement.
ACGACCTAGACAAGACCGTGATAACAAGGTATACTTTTTTAGGTAAGAAATCGTATTTCTTAAGAATTTACATGTGTAAAGGAGAATCGATGTGGGTGACTATATTATAAGCTGCAGCTCGACTGCCGATTTAACAGATGCGCATTTTAAAGCAAGAGATATTCACTATATCTGTTTTCATTTTTCAATGGACGGAACAGACTATTTTGACGACCTTGGACAGTCCATGCCATTCCCTGAATTCTATCAGCGGATGACGAAAGGGGCGGATACCAGAACATCTCAGATTAATGTCGAAGAATATCAGAATTATTTTGAGAACTTTTTGAAAGCCGGGAAAGATGTGATTCATCTGACACTTTCGACCGGTATTTCCGGAACGTACAATTCTGCGGTAATTGCGGCAGATGAACTTCGTGAAAAGTATCCGGAGCGAAAACTGTATGTGATCGATTCTCTGGCAGCAGCGTCCGGCTATGGCCTGCTGATGGACAAGCTTGCAGATCTGCGTGATGACGGAATGAGCATTGATGAGCTTGCGACCTGGGCAGAAGAAAACAAGCTAAGAGCAAGTCATTGGTTCTTCTCTTCGGATCTGACCTTTTTCATTAAGGGTGGTCGTATTTCCAAAACGGCTGGATTTGTGGGATCTGCGCTAGGAATCTGCCCGCTGATGAATGTAGATTATCAGGGAAAACTGATTCCGAGAGAAAAGATTCGTACCAAGAAAAAGGTGATTCGTCGAATCGTAGAAGTGATGAAAGAAACATGTGATGGCGGACTGGATTACTCTGACAATGTCTACATCTCGCATGCGGCATGCAGAGAAGATGCGGAAGCAATTGCAGCTTTAGTAAGAGAGACCTTCCCGAAAGCGAAAACGCCGGAAATATATGATATCGGAACAACGATCGGCAGCCATACAGGTCCGGGAACGGCGACCTTATTCTTCTGGGGAAATGATCGCGTCGTGGAAAAAGCGGCAAAAGAAGCTGCGGGCGAGAAATAAAACCCCGTAATGTATTGTTGATAAAGAAAGAAAATCCAAGTGGCGAGAGACTCGCTACTTGGATTTTTTGATTACAAATCTTTATGAAGTAAATGCCGGGAAACGTGACGGTCGAAAAACTGAATGAAAGGGCCGAATCCAAAGGCGGTCAACAGCGTTCCGACGCCGAGTACGCCGCCACCCAAAAAGCAGGCCAGTGCACAAAGCGCATCACAGAGGATTCGCCAGAAAAAGTATGGAACCTTTTGTACGTAGTTGTGTAAGATGAGGGCCAGCGCATCATACGGAGCAACACCCTGATCTGCCTGCTGGTACATGGAAAGACCAAGAGAGCAGATGCACATGCCGACAAACAGTACGATCAATCGCACGATCAGATTCTCGGGGGCAAAGTGGCACAACTCAAAGATCCAATAAAAAAACGATACAAAGTAAGCCAAAAAGAACGCATTGATGATCGTTCCCAGACCGATGTATTTGCGTCCGACCGTTAACTGGACGATGAACAGGACGACATTGACCAGGATCTGAAAGAGCGGATAGGACATGCCGATCAGCGCGGAAATCGCCAGCGTCATTCCGCTGTAAGGGTCGGTGCCGAGGTTGGATAATCGAAACAACGCGATGCCAAGACCGGTGATTGCAACACCAAAGAGCATGACGATCGTATTGCGCAGTCCGGGCGCCCGGAAATATTTTTGAAATAAGCTTGAGAGTAGTTTCATAACGCATCTCCTTTATTTTGGAACAAATTCGTTCCTATTATAGCAAAGAACAAAGAAAAAAGCAGAAAAAGGTGTGGCAGGGATGCGTTGCCTGCCTATCCTGAATCGGGTAAAATGGGGAAAGATCAGAAAAGGAGTATCCATATGGGAAATCGAAAACAAACGGGATTGGGGCTTCGTCTTGTTGTGGCGGCGTACCTGATTTATCTTGGAGTGAAAATGTTCGGGACGGATGTGGAAAATATCAGTCCCTATCTGGCGATGTTTTTTAGTATCGCGTTTGTGATCATCGGCATCATCTACGGTGTGTTTGCCATCAAAACCTACCGATCCGCGACCTCGGAGGAAGCGCATGATGAGCAGACCATTCAGGAGAGCGCAGCAAAAGAGGATACGCAGACCGTTCAGGAAAGCGTAACGAAAGAAGATACGCAGGCCGTTCAGGAGAGCGTAACGAAAGATGAGGAGCAATAAGTGGCAACAGATCTTTCAACACTGATTCGTTCCGAGGCGCCGCTGAGCGCAAGACAAAAAGTTCATCTGGTCTGGATGCTGAGTATTCCGACGATCCTGGCACAGATCACGACCATTGCCATGGAATATATCGATGCGGCGATGGTCGGAAGTCTTGGTGCCGCTGCCTCCGCCTCCATCGGTGTGGTAGCTTCGACGACCTGGCTCTTTGGCGGCATCGGTTCTGCGGTGACCTATGGCTTTTCCGTACAGATCGCACAAGCCATCGGCGCAGGAGATGAGGCGGCTGCCAAGCGGATCTTTCGCCACGGAATGATCGTGGTGATCGGCTTTGCCGCTCTGATGGGGCTGCTCGGAGTGGTACTGCATGGTGCGCTGCCAAGAGTACTTGGCGCAGAAGAGAGCCTGTGGCATGATGCGGCCGCCTATTTTATGGTATTTTCGCTGTTTATGCCGATCCGCCAGTTAAATTTCTATTGCGGGGCATCCCTGCAGGCAAGCGGCAATACGCGCACGCCCGGGATCTTAAATATGATGATGTGCTTTTTAGACGTATTTTTTAACGTCTTTTTGATCTTTCCGACCGGACATTTCCGGATCGGCGCATGGGGACTGCCGGGGGCGGGACTTGGTGTCATGGGCGCAGCCCTTGGCACCGGAGCGGCAGAGATCGTCTCCTGTACATTGATGTTATATTTTGCGGCAATCCGTTCGGAAAAATTAAAGATTCAAAGAGACGGACAGTTTCGATTGGATGCACATACGCAGGAAAAAGCGCTACGCATTTCGATACCGATCGCATTAGAACAGGGCGTATTAAGCGGCGCAATGATCGCGACCACGGGGATCGTGGCACCGCTAGGCACGGTTGCGGTTGCAGCCAATTCGTTTGGTATTACGGCAGAAAGTTTTTGTTATATGCCGGGATATGGTCTGGAGGCAGCAGCCACAACGCTGGTAGGTCAGGCTGTTGGCGCAAGGCGCAAAGATCTGGTCAAAAGCTTTTCCTGGATCACAACGGCGCTCGGCATTGCGATCATGACGTTGACGGGAATGCTCATGTATGTGGTCTGTCCGTGGGTGTTTGCATTTTTGACGCCGGATCCGGCGGTGCAGGAATTGGGTGTAAGAGTATTGCGGATTGAATTGTTTGCAGAGCCGCTGTTTGCAGCATCGATCGTCGCGACGGGCGCACTGAGAGGCATCGGAGACACACTGATCCCAAGCATTATGAACCTGGTCAGCATTTGGGGCGTTCGCCTGACGCTGGCATGGTTTTTGGCACCGCATTACGGCCTGGTGGGCGTATGGATTGCGATGTGTGTGGAACTGTGTTTCCGTGGAATCATTTTCCTGATTCGTCTTGCGCGCTCATAAGATCCCGTCTTGCTGCAGACAGTTGCAAAGCGTCGCGACGTCGAACTTTGGTTTGTAATTTTTTGTCATAAAACTGATCTCACGTTCGCTTGCCGGGTGGAAGCCGTAGGGTGAAATCTTACCTCGGATGTCGTATAACCCATGATCAAAGTAGAGCGCACAATGTTCTGTGGCCCGATTGATGTACAGTGTCGACGGCGTGATCCGTTGCTGCAGGGTACTGGCGAACCAGTAGCACCCGCCATGGAGAAATAATTCTTTCCAATGACTGTCGTGTGCAAAGTAGGAATCGAGTGCGGCAAGCAGTGTTTCGTAATACTGCATGGGGCACCTCTTCCCGGATGTCAGTGGCTTAGTTTCAATCTCTTTTGATATTATAGCAGAATTAATAGATAATTCAAAATTATAGAATTGAATAAATAGAATATTAAGAGGCAGATAAAGAGAAATCCGTCAAAATAAAGTGGCAGAGGAACCGATCTGAAGGTTTTCTGCCATTTTTAATTTGAGAAATGTTCCCAATTTGGTTGACAAAGAGAATTTATGGTGCAATAATTGGGAACGGTTCTCATATTCGAACAGGAGGGGTGAGATGAATACGCGACCAAAATATAAGACGAAGCAGAAAGAAATCCTGCTGGAGTTTTTAGAGGCATCTCCAAGTCCGCACATTACGGCAGGTGATGTTTGCGAATATTTTAAATCCAAAGGATCGCCGATCGGGCAATCAACCATCTATAGACAGTTGGAGCGATTGGTGGATGAGGGGATCGTCAATAAGTATACGATTGATGGGAACAGTCCGGCCTGCTTCGAATACGTCGGTGAGGGAGCCCATCATGAGAAGGAGACCTGTTATCACTGTAAATGTGAGAAGTGCGGGAAGTTGATCCATCTGCACTGTGAGGAACTTGAGGAGTTTCAGATACATTTGCTGCAGGAACATCATTTTAAGATGGATCCTGCCAGAACCGTATTTTACGGTGTATGTGATGACTGTCTCTGACATCAAATCTGTTTGGAAAGGAGGAGCGCATGATGAATCGAATGACGAAAAATAACACCACACGAATGACTGCAGTCTTACTTTGCATGCTGATGCTGATCATGATGCTGCTTTCCTCTTTTTATCTTTCCATCGAAGCCGGGCATCATTGTGAGGAGGATGACTGTCCGATCTGTGCAACCATGCAGGAGTGCGAAAACGTACTTCATCAGATCGGTGGCGGTCTCATCACGCAGATTGCCATTGCGATGCCGTTTTTGATGGTCTTTTTTGCAGCATTGCTTGTGGTATGCGAATTGCCGCAGGAGACGCTGATTTCCCAAAAGGTACGTTTGAATAATTGAATCAACTTCCGTAAAGGGGCACGTTTTATGGAAAACGACGGGGCCCTGTTCTTTTGATGCCATGAATACAGAATTTACGGAGGTTTATTTTATGAAAAAATATCTTTCTATGATCTTAGCCGGCGCTGTAATTGTCAGTGCACTGGCAGCTTGTGGTGCGACAGGCACGGAAAATACAGTAACAACAGAGAATACCAAAAGTGCAGGTGAGGCAGAGACCAGCGGAGAGGTTGTGGCGGATGAAAAACTTCAGGTTGTGACCACGATCTTCCCGGAATATGACTGGGTGATGAATGTGCTTGGTGATGAGGCAGAGCATGCCGAGGTATCCATGCTGCTTGACAATGGCGTGGACTTACACAGTTTCCAGCCGACAGCAGATGATATCTTAACGATTTCCACCTGCGATCTGTTTATTTATGTCGGTGGTGAGTCAGACGGCTGGGTCGAAGATGCACTGCAGGAAGCTGTAAATGAAGATATGGTAGTGATCAATTTGCTTGAGGTGCTGGGCGATTCCGTAAAGGAAGAGGAAGTCGTGGAAGGCATGGAGCACGAGCATGATCATGAGCATGAAGAAGGCGAAGAGCACGAGCACGAAGAGGGCGAAGAACACGAAGAGGGCGAAGAGCATGAGCACGAAGAGGGCGAAGTAGAGTATGACGAGCATGTATGGCTTTCTCTTCGCAATACCGCAACACTGGTAAGTGCAATCTCTGAAGCGCTGCAGGAACTGGATGCTGAGAACGCGGAAGCATATCAGAGCAATGCAGATGCGTACATTGAGCAGCTGAGCGCACTGGATGCGGAATATCAGGCAGCAGTAGATGCAGCAAGTGTCAAGACATTGCTCTTTGGCGATCGTTTCCCGTTCCGTTATCTGGTAGATGATTACGGTTTAGATTACTATGCGGCATTTGTCGGTTGCTCCGCAGAAACAGAGGCAAGCTTTGAGACCATTACCTTCCTTGCGCAGAAGGTGGATGAGCTCTCTCTTCATGCCGTATTAACGATTGAAGGCAATGATCACCGGATCGCAGAGACCATCGTACAGAATACACAGTCTCAGGATCAGGAGATCTTAACCATGGACTCTATGCAGGCAACAACCTCGGAGGATGTGGCAAACGGCACGACATATCTGTCCGTGATGACCGCAAACTTAGAGGTATTGAAAGCTGCGCTGCAGTAAGGAGCACTCCATGTTCGGAAAAAGAAAGCATCAGATCCCGGTGGTCCTGATCACGGGATATCTGGGATCCGGAAAGACCACCTTTTTAAACGAACTGCTGCGTCAGGAAGAGCGAAAAGTAGCGCTGGTTGTCAATGACATGGGAAGCGTGAACATCGATGCCAAAGTCCTGAAACAGGAGAGCGTGGTGGAAAAGGATACGCGGCTGATCGAACTGTCCAACGGTTGTATCTGTTGTACCCTGCGGGATGAATTTATGCAGGAGATGGAAAAACTGTCGGAGCGAAAAGACATTGAGGCAATCTTTGTGGAGGCATCCGGGATCAGTGATCCCGCCTCCATTGCCGAAGCGTTTATTGCATATGAGCAGTCAACGCCGCGGGCAAGGATCTATTTGTCCCGGATCGTGACGCTGGTCGATGCGGATCGGATCTGCAGAGAGTTTCTGGATCAGATGA
>JAILPR010000195.1 GCA_024699355.1 Lachnospiraceae bacterium | reverse complement strand
CTTGCCAGTTCGATCGCCACATCTTTGGCGTGGTACTTTGGCGTCGTCTCACTTTTATAAGAAGCTTCATGCTCCTCATCGATGATGATCAGCCCGAGATGCGCAAAGGGCGTAAACAGCGCAGAGCGCGGTCCGATGATCACATCGATCTCGCCGCGCCGTGCTCTCTCACACTGATCATATTTTTCTCCTGCGGAAAGCGTCGAATTCATGACGGAGACGCGGTTCCCGAAGCGCTTGTAAAAGCGCATCAATGTCTGATACGTTAACGCGATCTCCGGGATCAGGACGATCGCTGCCTTGTGCTCTGCAATGCACGCTTCGATCAGCGCCATATAGACTTCCGTCTTGCCGCTGCCGGTGATCCCGTGGATCAGATAGGTCCCATGGATCCCCTGCGTGCGATCCTTACACACTGCCGCAACGATCTGTTGCTGCTTTGTACTTAACAGTACCCGCTGCTCTGTGCGGTCTGCTGTTTTCACCGGATCTCTCAGATACTCATAGGCTTCTTCCCGGATCACGCCCTGCTTGATGAGGGCGTTGATCGTTGCCGCAGAGACATGCAGCTTTCCGGTCACCAGTTCTCTGGGCAGGACTTCTTCTTCGATCAGCTCATGCAGTACGCGAGCCTTTGCCACCTGGTGCTTTTGAAGACAGATCTGCTCCAAGGAGGATACTTCCGCACTCGTCATAAGGCGGATGAGCTGCTTTTTTTCCAGTGTTTTGGTCTTTTTGCGTGCCGGGATCACGGTTTTTAATGCCGTGATCATGGTCGATCCGTATCTGCGCTTCATCCAGGCAGCCAGGCGGATCAGCAGACCGTTTGCATCACTTTGATCTTCTGCGATCCCGAGGATCTCTTTCATCTTCAGCGGATCAAAGGACGCCTGCGCGGTGATCTCGATGATGTAGCCTGTGCGCACCGTATTGCCCTTCCCAAAGGGCACCCTGACGCTCATCCCCACCTGCAGCTGCTCTTCGAGCTGTTTCGGGATGATATACCCGAACGGCCGGTCTACTTTTTCATGCGAAATATCAATGATGATATTGGCAAATAACATCTTATCGTTCCTCCAGGATCTCCCGGATCAGCACGCGCTCATCCATCGGGTACTGAACCCCTTTGATCTCCTGATAATCTTCGTGTCCTTTTCCTGCCAGGACGATAATATCGCCCGGCTCGCCATGCTCGATGGCATAACGGATCGCTTCTTTCCGATCCGGGATCTCAACGAATTTCCCGCTTGTTTTGGCCATGCCGACCTTAATATCCGCGATGATATCCAGTGGCTCTTCGAAGCGCGGATTATCCGATGTGATAATGGTAAAATCGGCCAGATTACCACTCACCTCGCCCATTTCATAGCGACGCAGCTTCGAACGGTTTCCGCCGCAGCCAAACAGGCAGATCAGCCTGTGCGGTTCATACTCTTTGAGGGTGGTCAGCAGGCTTTTTAATGCCATCGCATTGTGCGCATAGTCGATCATCAGGGTAAAGTCATCCGAAACTTTGACCATTTCGATGCGTCCTTTGACGTGCGCCTTTAACAGTGCCGTACGCATATCCTCTTTGGATGCCCCGAAGTGCGCGCAGATCGCGATCGCAGTCAGTGCGTTGTATACGCTAAAGCGGCCCGGTGTCGGCACTTCAACGTCCAGCTCCACCTGCCCTTTGACATGGAACTTCACGCCCAGCTCACCCGGCTTTTTGACCAGGGTAAGGTGTTCTGCGCAAAAATCCGCCTGTTCCTTTAAACCATAGGTCACCAGTTCACAGGTATGGCCTTTCAGCACCGTCTCCCAGTGTGCATCATCGATATTCACGATGCCCTTTCTGCACTGCTGAAACAGCAGACCCTTGCAGGCCATGTATTCTTCAAAGGAGGCATGCTCGTTCGGACCGATATGATCCGGCTCCATGTTGGTAAAGATGCCCAGTTCAAAGGTAAAGCCCTGCGTTCTGTGCATCATCAGGCCCTGCGAAGAAACCTCCATCACACAGATGTCGCAGCCGGCATCGAGCATCTTTTTGAAATACTCCTGGATCACATAGGATTCCGGTGTCGTATTATGTGCCGGGATGTGCTCCTCACCGATGATCGCTTCGATCGTACCGATCAGGCCGACTTTGTGCCCTGCATGCTCGAGGATCGATTTTACGAGATAGGTGGACGTCGTCTTTCCCTTGGTCCCGGTGATGCCGATGACCTTCAACCGGTCTGCCGGATGTCCATGCGAAGCCGCCGCAATGTGCGCCATCGCGTATCTGCTGTCCTCCACCTGAAAAATCGTCACATCCGCCTCGGACGGCACCGTCACCTCTTTGGAAGTGATCAGGACCTTTGCGCCCTTCTCTACGACATCCGCCGCCGCGTCATGGCCGTCAAAATTTGCGCCCGGAACACAGATAAACATGCACCCGGGAACCACCTTTCTCGAATCATAAATGACATCGCTCACTTCGACGTCTTCGCTTCCCCGGATCACCCGGTATGTGATTCTTGCCATCAACTCTTTACACTGAAACATCTACGTTCTCCTTTTCGCAGCGGTACCCCGCCAACTCTTTCTAAATTATATCTCGAAATTGTAGCAGCGTCACTTCACAAATCCTGTTGAATTGTGTCTAAATTGTGTGAATTTGTGAACTCTTGCGTTTTGCCGTTTTCTCACGAATAAACTCAAATTTATGATTATTTTCCGTTAAGGATAAAATAAGTCTATTGTATAAGCGAAATTAGCACATAAAAATCATAAAACAGGTCATTTATGGAAACTTGAAAAAAGGTCGCAAGTTTTCACACTCCGGACACAATTTAGACACATTTAAACGTTATAGTATATTACAGATAGTTGATGAAATCACTATCTCCCCCCTCATAAGAAAGCGAATGGCTCAGTCGGAGACTGAGCCATTTGCTTTTTTATCCCCGTATCTCTTCGAGTCGGTAATGACTCATCACATACTGGATCTCCACAACTCCCCGATACTCATTGAGCGAAGGATAATAGGCGACCGTCATCCTGACGCCGCCCTGCATCGCGCCACCCTGCTCTGCTGCGGTCAGTTCCTGCTCTGCTGCGGTCAGTTCCTGCTCGAGCTTTTGGACATCACCGAAGTAGATCAGTTCCGCCGGGCGATGCTCTGCATCTTTCACTTTCAGCTTCATCACATTCGAATTCTTTCCAAAGATCCGGTGCGAGCAGACTTCCAGATCCTTTGCCGCAAACACCGGCTTGGTATTTCCGTTTCCAAATGGCTCGAGGAGCGATAATTCATCGATCAGATCCCTGCCTGCAAAAGCGAACGGCAGTGCCATATCGACATGCACCGTTTCCGTAAAGTCTGCATCTTCCAGCGTACAGTGCGCATTCAAAAAGTTCCGTAAGTTCTCCAGATTCTCTTCCGGCAGTGTCACTCCTGCCGCCATCTTATGCCCGCCGAATTTGGTATATAGATCTTTGCATGCTGACATCTCCGCAAACATATCATATCCTTCGATCGATCTGGCAGAGCCTTTCAGCAAGCCGCCCTCGCATCTGGTCAGGACGATCGTCGGATGGTGATACGCTTCTTTGATCCGGCCCGCGATGATCCCGGCGATACTTTCATGCACATCTTCCAACAGCAGCACCAGCACCTTGGGGATCGGTGCGCCTTCCAGCTGCGCTTTGGCGACATTTACCCCATACTCGGTCATGGTCTTTCGGCTGTCGTTTAAGTTCTTTAATTCCGTTGCCAGCTGTACCGCTCTCATCCGGTCGGTGCAGGTAAGCAGTTCGATCGCGATCTTGGCCGTCTCTAACCTGCCCGTAGCATTTAAGGACGGACCCAGGACAAAACCGATATGGTACGAACCCAGTTCCTCTCCACGGATCCCGCTGACTTCCATCAGCGCTTTCATCCCAAGGTTCTGCGTATGTGCCAGTCTCCGCAATGCTTCTTTGACCAGGATCCGGTTCTCATCCTTTAATTCCATGACATCGCAGATGGTGGCAAAGCCCGCTTCTTCGATGAGTTCTTCCAAAAGTGCCTGCGGGATCCCGGCTGCCTGCATAAATTTCCAGGCAACGACCGCACCGCAGATCCCATCAAAAGGATACGGATCTCCCGCCCGCTTCGGATCTACGACTGCAACGACCTTTGGCAAACGCTCTTTGCGCTCTCCGTCTTCTTCGATGATCGGCACCTCATGATGATCGGTCACGATCACCTGCATGCCAAGGCTGCTTGCCAGATCAACTTCCGCAGAGGCCGCGATCCCGTTGTCACAGGTGATGATCAGCTCTACGCCGTCTTCACCGGCCTGCCGGATCAGACGCTCGTTTAGGCCATACCCGTCCGTGATGCGGTGCGGGATATCGACATCCACTTCACCGCCCAGACTCTGAATCCCGCGCAGCAGGATATACGAAGAACAGATTCCGTCCGCATCATAATCTCCAATGATACGGATTTTTTTCTGCTCCCTGAGTGCAGCGTTTAACCCTTCCACGGCGCGGTCCATATCCAGCAGGAGCATCGGATCATACAGATCCTCCAGAGAGCCGTGTAAATATTTGCGGATCTCCTCCGCGCTCTCGCAGTCGCGATTACGGATCAATCTCGCCAGGATCTGACTGATCCCGTAAGTTTGCGCGATCTGTGCAAAATCTGCCCGTTTATTCATTACATACCACTGTGCCATAGTCATCCTCTCATCTCTTCGCGAGTGCACCGCTTCGATCAAAAAGGGCGCCTGCTTGAGGCGCCCTAACTTGTTTTATTTGGAAGCTTTCTCTTTCTTTACCAGCTTGGTTCTGAGTACAAACCATAACGGAGATGCGATACATACCGAAGAATAGGTACCGCAAACGATACCGATCATCAACGGAAGTGCGAACTCGCGGATGCTGCTTACACCGAAGATGTAGAGGCAGGCAACCATGATCACCGTGGTAATGGAAGTAAAGACGCTTCGGGTCAGTGTCTGGCTGACTGACGTATTGACGATCTCTGTCAGTTTCTCGCCATCCACCAGATTACCGTACGGCTTTAAGTTCTCTCTGATACGGTCGAATACAACGATGGTATCGTTGATGGAATAACCGACCAGGGTCAGCATACATGCGATAAAGGTAGAGCCGACCGATACTCTGACAACCGCATAGAATGCCAGTGTCACCAGTACGTCATGGAGCAGTGCAACGATCGCACTTGCACCGAAACGAAGATCGGAGAATCGGATCCATACATAGAGCATGATGCAGATCGCTGCAACAAGAACTGCCAGGATCGCATCGGATCTCATCTCACTACTGATCGTGGAACTGATGGTCTCTGCGGTAATGGAGCTTTCCTCCAGGCCGTAATCAGACTCTAACATGCTGTTCATGCTGCTTCTCTCATCTACCGTCAGGGTACGTGTCTTAAAGATCACCTGTGTAGAGTTGGATACCTTCTGAACCTGTACGTTTGCATCGCCGGTGATCTCTTCGATCTTCGGAACGACCTCACTGTCTAACTGGTCTAAGGTATAGTCTGTACCGAAATCAACCGTGGTCTGTGTACCACCGATGAAATCGAGGGAATAATTTAATGCATACTCTCCTCTGCTACCGTGGATGCCCATGAAGGCAACACCAACCAGGATCAGCAGGATGGAAATCGCAAAGAAGGCTTTACGCTTGCCGACAAAATTGATCGGCTTTCTGTCTTTCTTGACGCCATAGAGTTTTACTTTGTCCAGTCCCAGCTCGTTGATCGCATTCATCAGGATTCTGGTGATGACCAGTGCTGTGAACATGGAAAGGATGATACCCAGTGCCAGGGTCTGTGCGAAGCCCTTGATCGTACCGGTACCCATCATGCCCAGGATCGCTGCTGCGATCAGGGTGGTTACGTTACCGTCGAGGATCGCGGTCAGCGCTTTCTGATAACCGATCTTGGTCGCGCTCTTTACGGTCTTGCCGGTTGCAAGTTCTTCTCTGATACGTGCAAATACAATGATATTGGCATCAACTGCCATACCGATACCCAGGATGATACCTGCGATACCCGGCAGGGTCAGTGTCATTTCGAATGCCGCAAGCAGAATGATCATCAGTGCGACATACATTGCCAGTGCGATCGCTGCCGCAAAACCCGGCAGGAAATAAATGATCACCATAAATACAGCAACGATGCAGAAACCGATCGCACCTGCTTTTAAAGCAGTGTCGATCGCAGTTTCACCGAGCTGTGCACCTACGACATTACTCTGTAACTCTTCGAGTTCCAGATTCAGACCACCGATACGGATGGTGGATGCCAGGTTCTGTGCCGCCTCCGCAGAGGTCATACCTGTGATCACTGCTTTACCGTCTGTGATCTCTGCCTGTACGGTCGGCATGCTGATGATCGCGCCATCATATACGATGTAGATCGGATCGTTGTTCGGAAGTGCTGCTTTGGTCGCCTCCGCAAATTTCTGCGCACCTTCGTCGGTCAGCGTCAGGCTGACTACATACTCTGCGTTGCCAAGGCTGTCAGACTGTGTACCTGCCTGCGCATCTTTGACATCGGTACCTGTCAGTACTTCATTACCGCTGACATCATAGAATGCCAGGGAACCCGGCTGACCC
>JAILPR010000116.1 GCA_024699355.1 Lachnospiraceae bacterium | reverse complement strand
CAGTGGATCCCCACGGATCCGCAATGGACCAATTATGTCGAAATCTGGGAAAAGGTACCGCTTGTCACCGGTTTTATCAACTCGGCAAAACTGACCGTGATCGTAACTTTTTTGCAGATCTTAACCTCTAGCTTTGCGGCATACGCATTTGCCAAAATGCGCTTTCAGGGTCGAGATCTGATCTTCCTGCTGTATGTCATGACGATTTCGATCCCATGGCAGGTTTACATGGTGCCACAGTATATCATGATGACCAAATTCCATCTGACCGATTCTCATTTGGGACTGATCCTGATGCATACGTTTACCGCGACCGGTGTTTTCCTGATGCGTCAGTTCTATATGGGCATCCCAAATGACCTGTTAGAGGCAGCCAGAATCGATGGCCTGTCGGAATACGGGATCTACTCTAAGATCATGTTGCCCTTATCCAAACCGGCGGTTGCAACACTTTGCATCACTTCGTTTGTATTCGAGTGGAATGACTTTATGGGTCCCCTCATTTATTTATCAAGTTCCGGTAAAAAGACGATTCAACTGATGCTGCGTATGTTTAACACGCAGTATTCCAACAACTATGCGTTGATCATGGCGGCTGCGACAATCGCTCTGATCCCGGTACTGGTTCTGTTTGCATTCCTGCAGCGTTACTTTGTGGAAGGTGTCGCAAGTTCCGGTATCAAGGGGTAGGTATAGAAAAGAGGATGATATGTTAAGGACGTTTCAAACACACGACATCAGAGAAGTGATCGAATTATCGGGCAGCGGATGGACGTTTACGCCGCTCATGGGCGAGCATGCGGGAGAAACATATCCGGTTGTCGTCCCATGCTGCTGGGAGAGTTTGCCGGAGTTTAGCGCATATCGCGGCACCGGGAAATTTGAACGTGAATTTACCGCGGAGGGTACGGTTCGCCTTGTTTTTAAGGGCGTCAGCCACACCGGTACGGTTTATGTGGACGGAGAGCAGATCGGGACGCATTATAATGCGTTTACACCATTTGACTTCATCGTCAAGAATCTGACGCCGGGGACACATACCCTGACGGTGGAAGCGGATAACCGATTCAGTGAGGCAAGTGCACTTCATATTCCGAATGATTATATGACATATGGCGGCGTCACCAGAGGGGTGGCGGTCGAGCTGATCGAAGATGCGTATCTGGAGTGGATCCATGTGATCCCGAAAAAAGAGGGAGATCAATGGAACGCAAAGGTTCGTATCAGTGTTGCCAATATCGCGGAACAGGAATTTCGGGGAACGTTGACCTGCAACATTGAGACGGTCGCATCGTTTGCGGAAGAGATCCGTATTCCGGCGGGCGAGAACGCCGTGATCGAGCGCACCGTGCGGGCGCAGCAGGTCTGTGAATGGACGCCGATGGAGCCAAAACTGTATCAGGTTACGGCACTGTTGGCGATCCAAAGCGAGAGCGTGTCACAGGAGGATGATCAGGTGATCATCGATGATCTGAAGGATCGCTTTGGATTCCGAGAGATCACGATCGTAGGAAAAGATATCCTGCTGAATGGGAAGAAACTTCGCATCAAAGGATTCTGTCGCCACGAAGATCATCCGATGTACGGTTGTGCATTGCCGCTGGCTGCGATGCAGCAGGATCTGCAGATCATGAAAGATCTGGGAGCGAATGCAGTGCGCACCTCGCATTATCCGAATGATGAGCTCTTCCTCGATCTGTGCGATGAACAGGGCGTGCTGGTATGGGAAGAAAATCATGCCAGAGGCTTGACCGAAGAGCATATGCGAAATCCGCATTTTGAAGAGCAGGCGGAGCGATGCATCGCCGAGATGATCACTGCGCATATCAATCATCCGTCGATCATCATCTGGGGAATCCTGAATGAATGTGCCAGTGAAACGGAGTATGGAAAGAGCTGCTATGAAAAGCAGTATGCACTGATCAAACAGATGGATACATCGAGACCGCGGTCTTCTGCCAGCTGTAAATTCTTTACTGATATTTGTCTGGGCTATCCGGAGATCGTCTCTTATAACCTTTATCCGGAGTGGTATGTGGACAAATCGTCTGCAGAGTGGATCAAGGAAAACTATGACTGGGTACAGGAACACACCGAGGGCGCCGGGAAACCGTTCCTCATCACCGAGATCGGTGCTGGTGCCATTTACGGGGATCGTACACCGACGATGTGCAAATGGTCGGAAGAATATCAGGCACTGGCACTGGAGCATCAGCTGAAGGCGGTCTTTGCACAGGAAGGCTGTAGCGGCGTCTTTATCTGGCAATTCTGCGATGTGCGGATCAGCAATGAGTGGTTCTCGAATCGTCCGCGAACGATGAACAATAAGGGCGTCGTGGATGAATATCGCAGGAGAAAACTTTCCTATGAGACGGTAAAGAACATCTTTACCTCACTGGATACCTATGTACAATAAGTATCGGGGAAGAATATC
>JAILPR010000115.1 GCA_024699355.1 Lachnospiraceae bacterium | reverse complement strand
ATCTACTCTAAGATCATGCTGCCGTTATCCAAACCGGCGGTTGCAACACTTTGCATTACTTCGTTTGTGTTCGAGTGGAATGACTTTATGGGTCCCCTCATTTATTTATCAAGTTCCGGTAAAAAGACGATCCAGCTGATGTTGCGTATGTTTAACACGCAGTATTCCAACAACTATGCGTTGATCATGGCAGCTGCGACGATCGCACTGATCCCGGTACTGGTACTGTTTGCATTCCTGCAGCGTTACTTTGTGGAAGGCGTCGCAAGTTCCGGTATCAAGGGGTAGGATAGAAAAGAGGATGATATGTTAAGGACGTTTCAAACACACGACATCAGAGAAGTGATCGAATTATCGGGCAGCGGATGGACGTTTACGCCGCTCATGGGCGAGCATGCGGGAGAAACCTATCCGGTTGTCGTCCCGTGCTGCTGGGAGAGTTTGCCGGAGTTTAGCGCATATCGCGGCACTGGAAAATTTGAACGTGAATTTACCGCGGAGGGCACAGTCCGACTGGTTTTTAAGGGCGTCAGCCACACCGGTACGGTCTATGTGGACGGAGAGCAGATCGGGACGCATTATAATGCGTTTACACCATTTGACTTCATCGTCAAGAATCTGACGCCGGGGACACATACCCTGACGGTGGAAGCGGATAACCGATTCAGTGAGGCGAGTGCACTTCATATTCCGAATGATTATATGACGTATGGCGGCGTCACCAGAGGGATGGCGGTCGAGCTGATCGAAGATGCGTATCTGGAGTGGATCCATGTGATCCCGAAAAAAGAGGGGGATCAATGGAACACAGAGGTTCGTATCAGTGTTGCCAATATTGCGGAACAGGAATTTCGGGGAACACTGACCTGCAACATTGAGGCGGTCGCATCGTTTGCAGAGGAGGTATGTATCCCGGCAGGAGGGCACATCGTGATCGAGCGCACCGTGCGGGCGCAGCAGGTCTGTGAATGGACGCCGGAGATGCCAAAACTGTATCAGGTTACGGCACTGTTGGCGATCCAAAGCGAGAGCGCGTCACAGGAGGATGATCAGGTGATCATCGATGATCTGAAGGATCGCTTTGGGTTCCGTGAGATCACGATCGCAGGAAAAGATATCCTGCTGAACGGGAAAAAGCTTCGCATCAAAGGATTCTGTCGCCACGAAGATCATCCAATGTACGGCTGTGCATTGCCGCTTGCTGCGATGCAGCAGGATCTGCAGATCATGAAAGATCTCGGGGCGAATGCAGTGCGCACCTCACATTATCCGAATGATGAGCTCTTCCTCGATCTGTGCGATGAACAGGGCGTGCTGGTATGGGATGAAAATCATGCCAGAGGCTTAACCGAAGAACATATGCGCAATCCGCATTTTGAAGAGCAGGCGGAGCAGTGCATCATCGAGATGATCACAGCCCATATCAATCATCCGTCGATCATCATCTGGGGAATCCTAAATGAATGTGCCAGTGAAACAGAGTATGGAAAGAGCTGCTATGAAAAGCAGTATGCACTGATCAAAGAGATGGATACGTCGAGACCGCGGTCTTCTGCCAGCTGTAAATTCTTTACGGATCTCTGCCTGGGATATCCGGAGATCGTCTCGTATAACCTTTATCCGGAGTGGTATGTGGACAAATCGTCCGCAGAGTGGATCAAGGAAAACTATGATTGGGTACAGGAACACACTGAGGGCGCCGGAAAACCGTTCCTCATCACCGAGATCGGTGCGGGTGCCATTTACGGGGATCGTACACCGACGATGTGCAAGTGGTCGGAAGAATATCAGGCACTGGCGCTGGAACACCAACTGAAGGCGGTCTTTGCACAGGAAGGCTGTAGCGGCGTCTTTATCTGGCAATTCTGCGATGTGCGGATCAGCAATGAATGGTTCTCGAATCGTCCGCGAACGATGAACAATAAGGGCGTCGTGGATGAATATCGCAGGAGAAAACTTTCCTATGAGACGGTAAAGAACATCTTTACCTCACTGGATACCTATGTACAATAAGTATCGGGGAAGAATATC
>JAILPR010000079.1 GCA_024699355.1 Lachnospiraceae bacterium | reverse complement strand
TGCTGTCTCCCATCCCACGGAAAATACCGGAGATCAGGTTATAGGCGATGATAAAAAAGATCCCGCCGCCGCAGATCCGGATGTAAAGTACCGTATCATCCAGCGCCTCGGCCGGGGCCTGCATCAGCGTTGCAAAAAACGGGGCAAAGATGAGCAGCACCACCATCAGTACCAGGCTGATCGCAGTAAATAACACGATCGCACCTCCGATGGCCTTGCCGATCTTTTCCTGTCTGCGCTCGCCCAGATATCTGCCGATCAGGATCGTCAAACCGGTCGATAAGCCGGCGATCGTAAAGGTCACCAGATTGATGACATTGCTTCCGGTGGAGACACCGGATAAGCCCTCCGTCGTACCAAAGCGGCCGACCACAAGGGTGTCGACCGCTCCATACATTGCCTGTAAGATCAGGGCGCCAAGGATCGGTACCATAAACAGTACCATCTTTTTGAAAATACTGCCCTGCGTAAAATCACTGTTTGAATTCATAAATACTGCTTACTCCTTCGTAATGACATGAACATCCAACTGTTCATACGGGATCTGGATGTCCTCTTTGGCAAAGCGCAGTCTGATCGCTTTGTTCAGATCCCATTTCGTCTGTACGAAGTCCGCCGCCTTCACGATGCCACGCACACCCATGATGACCGCATGCGCACCAAGTTCATCGACATAGACCTGCTTTTCCTTAAGGATCCGCTCATCGGCATCGAGCAGTTCCTGTAATACCGCCTCGACTCTGCGGATGTCTTCCTCATAAGAGATGCCGACCTTCACTTCGATCCGGCGGAAACTTCCCGTCTCGACCGTCTTGACCGCTTTACCGGTCAGTTCGGAATTCGGGATATCGTACTTCTCGTTATAGATCGTGGTGATCGAGGTATAGTAGATCGCGATCTTATCCACCGTACCGATCACATCTGTCCCCTGTACCATGATAAAGTCGCCTTCTTTAAACGGCTTTAATACCAGCAGCAATAAACCGCCCGCCATATTGGACAGCGCGCCCTGCGCAGCAAGCGAGATCCCGACGCCGGCAGATGCCAGAAGCGCCGCAATGGATGCCGACTCTACGATATCGAGCTGTACAACGATCGTCACGATCGTAAAGAAGAGCACACCGTATTTGATGATGCCTGTCGTGAAACTGCGTACCGACTTCGCGACACCCTTCTTTTCCATATAACCGTTTAAATGCTTTAAGAGGCGTTTGAGCACTTTGAAAATGATGATGTAGATCAGGATCGCGATCGCGGTCTTCACCAAAAATGTGCCTGCTGCCTTTCCCGCATGCTCCACCCATAACTGCAATGCCGTCAATTCTTTTTCCGCTGCTACCATACGCCCTCCTGTGTTTCTCAGATCCGTTACCTGTTTATCATACCATGAACCCGAAACAATTTAAAATTTCTGTGGAAAAATATGTATTGCATTTTCCGAAATAAGCGTCTAAGATGTAAGTGAATGTAAGCGTTTACATTTTTATGTAAGCGACCTTCTGTGAGGAGAGGAGTTTCCAATGACCATTTACGATATTGCTGACCGGGCCGGGGTGTCGATCGCTACCGTCTCCCGTGTCGTGAACGGATCCGACAAGGTCCGTCCCAAGACCAAGGAGAAGGTACTGAAAGTCATCGAAGAGGCCGGTTATACACCGAACGTCTTTGCACAGGGACTCGGGTTAAACACCATGCACACCGTCGGTATCCTGGTGCCGGACATTTCCGACCTGTACATGTCGAGTGCGGTTTCCTGTCTGGAGGATGCCCTGCACCTGTGCGGCTATGACTGCATCCTGAGCGGTTCCGGATTTGATATCCGGAATAAACGTGCACACGTTCAGCTCCTGTTATCCAAAAAGATCGATGCCCTGATCATGGTCGGTTCCACTTATGCGGGCGCCGGCACCGATCCCACCGAGACCGATTATATCCGTGAGGCCGCCAAGCAGGTTCCGGTCTTTCTGATCAATGGTGTGGTCGAGGGCGACAACATCTACTGTGCCGTTTGCGATGACTGCAAAGCGGTCCATCAGATGGTGGATGCCATGATCAAATCCGATAAAAAGCGCATTCTGTTCCTGACAGATTCGCATTCCTACAGTGCCCAGCAAAAGATGCTCGGCTACAAACAGGCACTTTCCGAGAACGGGATCGCCTTTGACGAATCTCTTTCCTTATATGTCAGAAACGGCATTCACGAAGTGTATTATCAACTGCTTGCACAGGATGATCTGCACTTCGATGCCTGCTTTGCCACCGATGATTCCCTGGCGATCGGCGTGCTGAAATATGCCAAAGCCAAAAAGCTGCGCGTCCCGGAGGACATCAGCGTCGTCGGCTGTAACAACTCCTATCTCTCGATCGCCTGTGAGCCGGAGCTGACCAGCATCGACAACCGATTAGAGGACATCTGCCGCAGTACCGTTGAGCATCTGATGAACAAGCTCCACGGTGGAAACGACATTCCGTCCAAAACCATCGTCCCGTCGACGATCCAGCTGCGCGCATCGACCTGATCGTTCTTTTGTTACTATGGGCGGACGCATATGCGCCCGTCTGATTAGATATCTCACACATTCCAAGGAGGATACCCATGAAAGCATTTATGGACAAAGATTTCATGCTGAAAAACGAAACAGCCAAGCATCTGTTTCACACCTACGCGGAGGATATGCCGCTGATCGACTATCACTGTCATATCTCCCCGAAAGAGATCTATGAGAATCGCCGTTACAACAACATCGCCGAAGTATGGCTCGGCGGTAGAAACGACGACGGTTCCTACTTTGGTGATCACTACAAATGGCGCGTTATGCGTTCCAACGGTGTCGAGGAAGAACTGGTCACCGGTTCCGCCGCTCCGTATGACAAGTTCGTTGCTTTCACCCAGGCACTCGAGATGGCCATCGGCAACCCGATGTATCACTGGTGCAACCTGGAATTAAAGAAATACTTCGGCATCACCGAGCCGCTGACCATGGCCAATGTCAAAGAAGTCTGGGACAAGACCGAGCAGATGCTGCAGAACGATCCGAAGCTGACCGTACGCGGTATCATCGAGCAGAGCAATGTCAAGTACATCGGTACCACAGACGATCCGATCGACACCCTCGAGTGGCATGAAAAGATCGCAGCCGATGATTCCATCAAGTTCATGGTACGTCCGTCCTTCCGCCCGGATAAGGCGATCAACATCACCAAAGACGGCTTTACCGATTACATCAAAAAGCTCGCTGCAGCTGTCGGCAAGTCTTCTTTAAACAGTGCCGCAGAAGTTTGCGAAGCACTCTCCGATCGTGTGGCATTCTTTAAGAAGCACGGTTGCCGCGCATCCGATCACGGTCTGGATTATGTCATGTTCCGTCCGGGTACCATGGCTCAGGCAGATGCCGCTTTCAGAAAAGCAATGAACGGCGAGAAGCTGACATGCGAAGAAGCAGAGATCTATCAGACCACGATCCTGCTGCACCTTGCAAAGGAATATCACAAGAACGACATCGTTATGGAAGTTCACTACTCCTGCACACGTAACGTGAATGAGCGCATGTTTAAGTTAGAAGGTCCGGATACCGGCTTTGATATGATCGCAAAGAGCAGCTGCGGTGATGAACTGGCTGCCCTGTTATCCGAACTGGATAAGACCAACGAACTGCCCAAGACCATCCTGTTCTCTCTGGATCACAATGACTTTAACCTGATCGGAACCTGCATGGGTGCGTTCCAGTCTCCGGAAGTTCCGTCCAAGATCCAGATGGGTGCCGCATGGTGGTTCCTGGATACCAGAGACGGTATGGAAGAGCAGATGAGAAGTCTCGGAAGCCTCGGTCTTCTGGGCAACTTCATCGGTATGCTGACCGACTCCCGCTCCTTCCTCTCCTACACCAGACATGATTACTTCCGTCGTATCGCTTGTAATCTGATCGGTCAGTGGGTAGAAGACGGCGAGTACCCGAACAACGAAGAGTCCTTAAAGAAGATCGTTCAGGGCATCAGCTACAACAACGCTGCAAGATATTTCAATATTTAAGTTCAGTCGCGGTATGCGGTCAGTGTGCGGATGCGCCCTGACCCCTGCGCCGCAAATTTTAAATCAAAGAGGATAAGCAGATGGCAAAGTTAAATTATGATGTATTGGAAACATCCGGTTATGACGGATATGTATTAAAAGAGGCACCGGTAAAGGTGCTGCAGTTTGGTGAAGGTAATTTCCTTCGTGCATTCGTGGACTATTTCTTTGATATGTCCAACGAAAAAGCCGGCTGGAACGGCAAAGTCGCTCTGGTACAGCCGATCGCACAGGGCCTTACCGACATCATCAACAATCAGGAAGGTCTCTACACCCTGTATCTGCGCGGTTCCGAGAACGGCGAAAAGATCAACCGCAAGAGAGTCATCTCTGTCGTTGATGCCTGCTACAATCCGTATGAGGATTGGGAGAAAGTCAAAGAGATCGCCAGAAGCAAAGATTTAGAGTACGTGGCTTCCAACACAACAGAAGCCGGTATCGTGTATGATCCGGAGAGCAAATTTGACCAGGTACCGCCAAACAGCTTCCCGGCAAAGCTTACCGTCCTGCTCTATGAGCGTTTCAAAGCAGGTCAGAAGGGTGTGACCGTTCTTTCCTGCGAGCTGATCGACAACAACGGTAAGGAACTGGAGAAATGTGTCTTAAAGCACATCGAAGACTGGAAGCTCGGTGAGGACTTCAAGGCATGGATCGAGAACGAGAACCTCTTCTGCTCTACCCTGGTAGACCGTATCGTTCCGGGTCGTATCCGCGATGCAAAGGAAGTGGCTCAGTTAAACGAAGAAAACGGCTACGAAGATGATCTGCTCGATGTCGGTGAAGTCTTTGGTGTATGGTACATCGAAGGACCGAAGGAACTCGAAGATCGCCTGCCGTTTAAGAAGTCCGGATTAAATGTTCACGTCGTTCCGGAAGTGGCTCCTTACAAGAAACGTAAGGTTCGTATCTTAAACGGTGCGCACACAGGATTTGTCCTGGGCGCTTACCTGGCAGGTCAGGATATCGTTCGTGACTGTATGCACAACGAAAGCATTCACGGCTTCATGAACAAGATGCTGTATGAAGAAGTGATCCCGATCCTTCCGTTAGACAAAGCTGACTGCGAGAACTTCGCCGCAGCGGTGACCGATCGTTTCAACAATCCGTTCGTAGATCACCTGCTGATGAGCATCTCCTTAAACTCCACCTCGAAATGGAAAGCACGTAACATGCCATCCTTCCTGGAGTACATCGAGAAGTTCAAGAAGCTCCCGAGAGCACTGACCATGAGCCTTGCAGCTTATATCGCATTCTACAGCACCGGCATCAAGAGCCGCGAAGAAGACGGTATGATCTGCGTACGTCCTGCAGGCAATGAATACAAGATCCAGGACGATGCATGGGCACTCGATTTCTACTATGCACACAAGGACAGCGATGACAAGACACTGGTACACGATGTCCTCTCCAATACACAGATGTGGGATCAGGATCTTTCCATGATCGAAGGTCTCGAGGACATGGTCCTTGCCGATCTGACCAAGATCCGTAACGATGGTGCCGAAGCAGCTTACGCAAGCATTCTGTAATCCTAGGAGCCTATTATGAAATCAATTCAAATCCATCCGCGCGACAATGTCGCCGTAGCATTAACCACCATCGCCAAAGGCGAAACCGTATCGGCACAGGCCGGTACGGTCACGGCCATCGAAGAGATCGCCCGCGGTCATAAGATCGCACTGCAGCCGATCAAAAAGGGAGAGCCGGTCACCAAGTACGGTGTCACCATCGCCCTGGCCAAAGAAGACATCGTACCGGGCAGCTGGGTGCATACGCACAATGCCATCACCGAGCTTTCCGAAGATGCCGCTTATGTCTATGACCACAAGGTATATGATCTGCCGGAGGTTGCCCCGCGCACCTTTGAAGGATACCTGCGCAAAGACGGCCGCGCTGCCATCCGTAACGAGATCTGGATCATCCCGATCGTCGGTTGTGTCAACGGCATCGCAAAGCAGATGGTCGAAGAAAATCAGGATCTGGTCAAAGGATCGATCGACGGTCTCTACTACTACCCGCATCCGTTTGGATGCAGTCAGCTGGGCGATGATCTGCAGCAGACCAGAAAACTGCTCTGTTCTCTGGTGCGTCATCCCAATGCAGGTGCCGTCCTATGTCTCGGCCTTGGCTGCGAGAACTTAACGCTCGATCTCTTCAAAGAGGAGCTGGGCGAATATGATCCGGAGCGCGTGAAGTTCCTGATCTGCCAGGACGTGGAGGATGAGCTGGAAGCGGGCAAAGAAGCCCTGACCGAACTTGCCTCCTATGCATCGCAGTTCACCAGGCAGACACTGCCGGCAAGCGAACTTGTCGTTGGTATGAAGTGTGGCGGATCCGACGGTCTCTCCGGTATCACCGCAAATCCTGCGGTCGGACGTTTTTCGGATCGCCTGATCGCCCTGGGCGGCAGCACCGTCCTGACGGAAGTCCCGGAAATGTTCGGTGCGGAAAATATCCTCTTCTCCCGCTGCAAAGACCGGGGTGTCTATGAAAAAGCGGTCAAGATGGTCAACGACTTTAAGAAATACTTCACCGACCACGGTCAGGTGGTTTACGAGAATCCGAGTCCCGGCAACAAAGCCGGCGGTATCACAACGCTCGAAGATAAGTCCTGCGGTTGTGTACAGAAGGGTGGCTCCGCGCAGATCGTGGATGTTCTCTCCTATGCCGAGCCGGTCACCAAAAAGGGCTTAAATGTCCTCTCAGGTCCGGGCAATGACCTC
>JAILPR010000058.1 GCA_024699355.1 Lachnospiraceae bacterium | reverse complement strand
GCAAAGTGCAGTGTCGGCGATGCGGATTATGCGACCAAATCACATTTCTTAGAAGCAGTGATCCGCAGCTGCGAGGCAGTCATCCGTTACGCAAAGCGTTATGCAAAGCTGGCGGAAGAGATGGCAGCGAAGGAGAGCGATAGCAAACGTGCGGAGGAACTCCGGGCGATCGCAGCAAACTGCGCATGGGTACCGGAGCATCCGGCACGCAGTTTTTACGAAGCATGCCAGAGCTTCTGGTTCGTACAGCAGCTGCTGCAGCTTGAGTCCAGTGGCCATTCGATCTCACCGGGACGTTTCGATCAGTACATGTATCCGTACTACAAGGCGGATCTGGATGCCGGCACACTGACCAGAGAGATGGCACAGGAGCTGGTGGACTGCATCTGGGTCAAATTAAACGACTTAAACAAATGCCGTGACGCGGCGAGTGCAGAGGGATTCGCAGGCTACAGCCTGTTCCAGAATCTGATCGTCGGCGGTCAGAACGAAGAGGGACGTGATGTGACGAACGATCTGTCCTTTATCTGCATTACCGCATCCGATCATGTATTTTTACCGCAGCCGTCCTTATCCATTCGTGTATGGAACGGCTCTCCGCAGGAACTGCTGTTACATGCGGCAAAGCTGACCAGAACGGGCATCGGTCTGCCGGCTTACTATAACGACGAAGTCATTATTCCGGCGCTGATGTCACGTGGCGTGACGCTCGAAGATGCACGTACCTACAACATCATTGGCTGTGTCGAACCGCAGAAAGCGGGTAAAACGGATGGCTGGCATGATGCGGCGTTTTTCAACATGTGTCGTCCGATGGAACTGGTCTTCGGCAATGGTTTCGACAAGGGCGAGCGCATCAGTGTACAGACCGGAGATGTCGAGAACTTCAGCACCTTTGAGGAGTTCTACGAGGCATACAAAGAGCAGATGAAGTATCAGATCTCGCTCCTGGTCAATGCGGACAACGCCATTGATATGGCACATCGCGAGATGGTTCCGTTGCCGTTTGAATCCTGCATGGTGGACGACTGCATCAAGAGCGGCAAGTCCGTACAGGAAGGCGGTGCGGTTTACAACTTTACGGGACCGCAGGGCTTTGGTATCGCAAACGTCGCAGATTCGCTGTATGCGATCAAGAAGCTCGTCTTTGAAGAGAAGAAATTTACACTCGGCCAGTTTAAGAAGGCCATGGAATTAAACTACGGCAAAGGGTTTGATGCCATCTCGATCCAGGAGATGACACAGCAGATCGTTGCAAATATCATCGCTTCCGGTAAGAACGTGACCGACAGCGAGATCGCACAGATCGCCAAGACCGTAGCCGAAACAAAACCGTCACCGGAAGATCAGAAGATGTGTGAGGATCTGCTTGCAGCAATCGATGGTCTGGATAAATACGGCAACGATATCGACGAAGTCGACATGATCGCAAGAGATGCGGCATATACCTACACCAAGCCGCTTCAGGAATACTACAATCCGCGTGGCGGACAGTTCCAGGCCGGCGTTTATCCGGTATCCGCGAACGTACCGCTCGGCGGTCAGACCGGTGCGACACCGGATGGCCGTCTGGCTCATACGCCGGTAGCGGACGGTGTATCTCCTTCCGCAGGGAAGGATGCGAACGGTCCGACAGCAGCCGCAAACTCTGTGGCAAAGCTGGATCATGGCATTGCAAGCAACGGAACACTGTTTAACCAGAAGTTCCATCCATCGGCACTGAGCGGTGAGGACGGTTTGAATAACTTCGTCAACCTGATCCGTTCGTACTTCGACCAGAAGGGCATGCACATGCAGTTCAACGTTGTCTCCAAAGAGACACTGCTGGATGCGCAGGCACATCCGGAAAATTATGCACATCTGGTCGTTCGCGTAGCAGGATACAGTGCGCTCTTTACGACATTGTCGAAGTCACTGCAGGATGACATCATCGGCAGAACGGAGCAGGCATTTAACAGATAAGAAAGATAAAGGATCCTATGGAAGAATATCTTCAGACCAAAGGAAGAATATTTGATATCCAGCGGTATTCGATCCATGACGGGCCGGGCATTCGCACCATCGTATTCCTGAAGGGATGCGTGCTCAGGTGCAAGTGGTGCTGCAATCCCGAGTCTCAGCGATACGACATCGAAACGATGGTGGTCGCGGGTAAGGAAAAAGTCATGGGGCGGGACGTGACCGTAGAAGAGGTCATGGAAACCATCGTCAAGGACGCACCGTACTACCGCAGATCGGGCGGCGGGCTGACACTTTCGGGCGGAGAAAGCCTTTGCCAGCCGGAATTTGCCAGAGATCTGCTCAGAGCGGCCAAGGTACACGGCTACTCGACGGCGCTCGAAAGTATGGCGTGCGCATCGTACGACAAGATCGAGATGCTCCTGCCGTACCTCGATACGTATCTGATGGATATCAAGCATACGAACGGACAAAAGCACAAGGAATTTACCGGCAGGGAGAACTCTCTCATGCTGGAAAATGCGAGAAAAGTCGCTGCCTCCGGGCAGACAAAACTCGTCATCCGCGTGCCGGTCATTCCAACGTTTAACGACAAACCGGAAGAGATCCGCGATATCGCACGATTTGCGGATAAGCTGCCGGGCGTTGAAAAGATTCACCTCCTGCCGTATCACCGGCTGGGTGAAGATAAATATACGGGCCTTGGGCGTGAGTACGAGATGAAGGGGGTTCTGCCTCCGGATGGCGAGTACATGGAAATGCTCAAGCGCGTCGTAGAACAAAACTCCAGGCTGTATTGCCAGATAGGAGGGTAACAGATGGCAGTCATCAAAGACTTCGACACGACAACCCGTGTCATACAGGAAAGCGTTCCGGGCCGCCAGATCACGCTGGCACACATTATCGCAGCGCCGGATCCGATCCTGTACGAGAAGCTCGGACTTGATCCGGCACTCGATTATAAAAAGTCCGCGATCGGTGTCATGACGGTCACGCCTTACGAGACGACGATCATCATGGCGGATGTCGGTTTGAAAGCCGCAGGCATTGAGATCGGCTTTGTCGACCGATTCTCCGGATCGCTGATCATCACAGGTACGGTATCCGAGGTAGAGGCGGCAACAAGCGCAATCCTGGAATATACCGAGCATAAGCTTGGTTACGCTGTTTGCAAGATCACGAGGACCTGATGAAAAAGATCATTCTGGTGGGACGAAGCGAAGCGGGAAAAACCACCCTGACCCAGGCAATGAAGGGCGAGAAGATCCACTATCACAAGACCCAGTACATCAACCATTTCGATGTGATCATCGATACGCCGGGGGAATACGCACAGAACGCACTGCTTGGCAGAGCGCTTGCGATCTACACCTATGAAGCGGATGTGGTCGGCATGGTACTCTCGGCAACGGAGCAGTATTCCTTATATCCACCGTGCTCCGCGGCCATGACAAACCGCGATACGATCGGGATCGTCACCAAGATCCATTCTCCGAAAGGAAATGTCGCGCAGGCGGACAGATGGCTTCGGATCGCAGGGTGCCGCAAGATCTTTCACGTGGATTCCACCAGCGGTGAGGGCGTCGCGGCGATCCTCGAATACCTACGGGAGCCGGGCGATGTGATGCCCTGGGAAAAAGAAGACCCTGAGGCAGCAAACAAAGAACAGTCAAAAAACCACAAAAATAAAACAAAAGTGGATAAAAACAATAAAAACAACACAAAAGAATGTTGACTTTGTTGGTAAGCAACCCTATAATGTGGGCAGAAAACAACAAAAGTTACGCATGATCAAGGAGGAAAAAGTATTATGCAGCAAAACGAGTACGAAATTAAAAAGCAGATCTGCGACATCGGCAAGAGAATCTACAACCGTAACATGGTTGCAGCAAACGACGGTAACATTTCTGTAAAGCTGAACGATCATGAGTTCCTTTGCACACCGACCGGTGTTTCCAAAGGCTTCATGACACCGGAGTTCATCTGTAAAGTAGATGAGAACGGTAATGTCATTCAGGCAAACAAGGGCTTTAAGCCGTCATCGGAGATCAAGATGCACATGAGAGTGTATGCAAAGAGACCGGATGTGAATTCCGTTGTACATGCGCATCCGACATTTGCAACCGCATTTGCGATCGCAGGTATCCCGCTGACACAGCCGATCATGCCGGAAGCAGTTATCGCACTTGGCTGCGTACCGATCGCTGAGTACGGTACACCTTCTACCATGGAGATCCCGGATAACGTAGAGAAGTACCTTCCGTACTACGATGCAGTTCTTCTGGAGAGCCACGGTGCTCTGACATGGAGCGTAGACCTCCTGAGTGCATATCATAAAATGGAATCCGTTGAATTCTATGCAGAGCTGCTTTACAAAGCAAGAGCGCTGGGCGGCCCGAAGGAATTCGATAACGCAACCGTACAGAAACTGTACGAGATCAGAAGACAGATGGGTCTTCCGGGCAAGCATCCGGCAGATCTTTGCCAGAACAAGGGCACAACAAACTGCCATAACTGTGGCGGTTCCTGCGGATCTTCTTCCAACAACTATGGCAACGGCACAGGCTCTGTAAATCAGTCCTTCCCGAAGCAGCCGAGCCCGGAAGTAGTCGCAGAGATCACCAAGAAGGTTATGAACCAGCTCGGTCTGTAATCTAAGGTGAGCCTATGAATGAAGAATTGATCAGAAAGACCGTAGAAGCTGTCATCGCAGGCTGGAATGAGCCGGCGCAAGCAGCGCAGAGCGGAGCGCAGAACAGTGCGGGAAAAACCGTTGATCCGGATAAGATCGATACGATCTGTCTGCGCGCAGCCAAAGCGCTGATCAAGCGTGTCGAGCAGGAAGCGGCAAGCCGCGGCATGGCGGTTGTCATCGCGGTTGCGGATAAGGCGGGCCATCCGGTTGCAATTCATTGCATGGATGGAGCCTACATCGGAAGCTTTGATGTTGCGTTAAACAAAACCTACACATCGATCGCTTTCAAAATGTCCACAGCACAGCTCGGAAAGCTCAGCGGGCCTGGTCAACCACTTTACGGCATACAGTACACAAATGGAGGCAGGATCGTAATCTTCGGCGGCGGCGAGCCGCTGATGATCGGCGACAGGATCGTCGGTTCGGTCGGCGTCAGTGGCGGAACTGCTCAGCAGGATACCGACCTGGCAGCCTTCGCTAAACAATATTTTGAGGAGGTAGCATTGTGCCAACAGAAATAAATGAAAGCATGGTACAGGACATCGTTGCAGAAGTTATGGCAAAGATGCAGATCTCCGAAGCACCGGGCGCAAAGCATGGTATTTTCAAGGATATGAACGAAGCCATCGAGGCAGCGCAGAAAGCGCAGAAGATCGTTCGTAACCTGTCCATGGATCAGAGAGAAAAGATCATCAGCAACATTCGTAAAATGACACACGAACAGGCTGAGATCATGGCCAGAATGGGTGTAGACGAGACCGGTATGGGTAACGTACCGCACAAGATCTTAAAACATCATCTGGTAGCTGATAAAGTACCGGGTACAGAGGATATCACAACGGAAGCATACAGCGGAGACAGAGGTCTGACGCTGGTAGAGCTTGGACCGTTCGGTGTCATCGGTTCCATTACACCTTGTACGAATCCGTCCGAGACGGTTCTGTGTAATGCGATGGCAATGATCGCCGGCGGTAACACGGTTGTATTCAATCCGCATCCGCAGGCAATCAAAACTTCAATTTATGCGATCAACTTAATCAATGAAGCATCTCTGGCAGCAGGCGGTCCGGATAATGTCGCTTGTACCGTAGAGAAGCCGACACTGGATACCAGCAATATCATGATGCATCATCCGGCGATCCAGCTGATCAGTGCAACAGGTGGTCCGGGCGTTGTAACCGCAGTCCTTTCTTCCGGACGTAAGGGGATCGGCGCAGGTGCAGGTAATCCGCCGGCACTCATCGATGAGACCGCAGACATCCGTAAGGCTGCAGCTGATGTAGTCAACGGTTGTACCTTTGATAACAACCTTCCTTGCATCGCTGAGAAGGAAATCGTTGCGGTAGAGAGCATTGTCGATGAACTGCTTCACTATATGACGACAGAGCAGGGCTGTTACCTGGCTTCCAAAGAGGAGCAGGATAAACTGACCGCATTTGCGATCACACCGAAGGGAAGCCTGAACCGTAAAGCGGTCGGCCGCTCCGCAAAGGCACTGCTTCACGCGATCGGCGTTGAGGTACCGGATAATATCCGTTGCATCACGTTCATCGGCGAGAAGGAGCATCCGCTGATCGCAACTGAGCTGATGATGCCGATCCTCGGTATCGTTCCGGCAAAGGATTTTGATGATGCGGTTGAGAAGTGCGTATGGCTGGAGCACGGCAATCGCCACTCCGCACATATCCACTCTAAGAACGTAGACAGAATCACGAAGTATGCAAAGGCAATGGATACCGCGATCCTTGTAAAGAACGGACCGTCCTATGCAGCACTCGGATTTGGCGGTGAGAGTATTTGTACATTCACCATCGCATCCAGAACAGGTGAAGGCTTAACAAGCGCAAAGTCTTTCTGTAAGAAGAGAAGATGCGTAATGACAGACAATCTGTGCATCAGATAAGAAAGGAAGACATTATGGCAGTAAATTCAAACGACGTAGAAGCAATCGTAAGACAGGTACTGGCATCCATGCAGGGAGGCGTTGCACCGAGTGCAGCTCCGAGAAGTGCAGCAGGCGGTCAGATCCCGGCAACAGGACGTGTTGCGGTACTTACTTCCCTCAAGCACTTTGACGTGAAGGAGTATCCGATCCCGGAAGTCGGCGATGATGACATCCTGGTAAAGGTAGAAGGATGCGGCGTGTGCGGTACAGATGCACACGAATATAAAAATGATCCGTTCAGCCTGATCCCGGTAGCCCTGGGACATGAAGGTACCGGTGAGATCGTGAAGATCGGTAAGAACGTAACCAAAGACAGCGCAGGAAAGCCGATCGGTGTCGGTGACAAGATCGTTACCTGCATGATCTTTAAGGATGATCCGGACATCACAATGTTCGACTTAAATAAGAAGAATGTCGGCGGTGCGGATGTATACGGTCTGCTGCAGGAAGATGCATCCAACATGAACGGCTGGTTTGCAGATTACATCCTGATCAGAGGCGCACTCGGCTCTACCTTCTTTAATGTCAGTGATCTGGATCTGGATTCCAGAATCCTGATCGAGCCTTGTGCCGTACTGGTACATGCGGTAGAGAGAGCAAAGACCACAGATATCCTTCGCTTCAACAGCAGAGTTGTTGTACAGGGATGCGGACCGATCGGTCTGATCTGTATCGCGATCTTAAAGACCATGGGCATCGCAAACATCGTTGCAGTCGATGGTAACGAAGGCCGTCTGGAGTTTGCCAAGAAGCTTGGTGCGACCGGCACCGTAAACTTCGCAAACTACAAGGGCATCGAAGCACTGACCGAAGGTGTCAAAGATGCATTCGGCGGCAAGCTCGCTGACTTTGCATTCCAGTGCACCGGTAACCCGCATGCACATGCAAACATCTACAAGTTCATCCGCAACGGCGGCGGACTTTGCGAGCTGGGCTTCTTTATCAACGGTGGTGATGCAACCATCAACCCGCACTTCGATCTGTGCTCTAAGGAGATCACACTGGTAGGTAGCTGGGTATATACCTTAAGAGATTATGTCACAACATTTGCATTCCTCAGAAGTGCAAAGTCCATCGGACTGCCGCTCTCTGACCTGATCACAGATCGCTTCCCGCTCGAGAAGATCAACGAGGCGCTGGAGACGAACCTGGCAATGACCGGATTGAAGATTGCAATTGTAAATGAGTAACAGGAGTTAACGTCACAAAATGGCAGAGAATCAGAAGAAAACAAAAACAACAACAGCCAAGGTGAAAGCTGAGGCAGGATCTCTGGATCCGCAGGAGAGAGCACCGGAGCTGGAAAGCCAGCGCTTTGAGCACAATCAGATCACGATCCCGGCTGAGGACCGTACCGATCACGGCGAAGCGGTAGGCATCCTGGAGGTTTTCGGACTGTCCTGCGCATTTATGGCAGCAGATGCCGGATGCAAAGCGGCAAATGTATGGCTGGAGAATTTCGATAAGAACAAACCGGCCAACGCAGATGCACTTCCGGTTCCGCTCCTGGTAACCATTAAGTTCCGCGGAAGCGTCGAAGATGTCACCGCTGCCGTTGAGGCAGGAATCGAGGTCGCAAAGGCAAAGACGGGCGTCGTACAAAGTTACGTCATTCCGAGACCGACCGAAGACTGTCGCAAGATGCTCAAGCTGAACGCTTTTGATAAGAATTAAGTCCGATTATCGGAATATCAACACATGAACATATGGAGGAAATGACAATGACACAGGAAGCATTAGGAATGATCGAAACAAGAGGTCTGACCGCTGCAATTGAAGCATCCGATGCTATGACAAAGGCAGCAGAGGTAACACTGGTAGGTACCGAGAAGATCGGTAGCGGTCTCGTAACCGTTATGGTTCGTGGCGATGTAGGTGCTACCAAGGCAGCTGTAGAAGCAGGTGCTGCAGCAGCAGAGAGACTGGGCGAGCTGGTAGCTAAGCACGTTATCCCGAGACCACATGCTGATGTTGAGAAGATCTTACCGACCATTAAGTAATTAAGGAAGAGGCAATCATGGGAAAGGCATACGGCTTTATCGAAATACAGGGTGTCGTCGCAGCAATGGATGCATTGGACATCATGTGCAAAACGGCAAATGTAGAGTTGGTTACGTGGGAACGTAAGCTCGGCGGACGATTGGTCACACTGATCGTACAGGGCGATGTCTCCGGTGTAACACAGGCCGTGGAAGCAGCAGCAAGTAACGCGATTAAGACGCCTGCTGTCTCCGGTGTGATCGCAAATCCACATCCGGAAATTGTCAGACTGGCGCTTAAATCAGCCGCAAGATTTAAAAATCCTGACGGCTCACTTAAATAAGGTAGCTGACCCGTTACCTTAACAACAATGTAACTGAAGACCTAAACAGATAAGTAGTAAAGTCCAAATGAAGGAGGAAAAATTCATGGCACAGGAAGCATTAGGTTTAATTGAAACAAGAGGTCTGGTAGCATCTATCGAAGCAGCAGATGCTATGTGCAAGGCAGCAAACGTAACACTGGTAGGTACCGAGAAGATCGGTAGCGGTCTCGTAACCGTTATGGTTCGTGGCGACGTAGG
>JAILPR010000057.1 GCA_024699355.1 Lachnospiraceae bacterium | reverse complement strand
CGCGGCATTTTCCGGCAGTCCCTTCGGGTCAAAATACCCCGGAAAGCGCCAGTCCATCGGGGAATAGTACAGCCCTGCATACAGCCCATCGTCCGCGCAGGCCGCGCGATATTCTTTGACAAAATCGCGTTTTGCGCCACGATGGTACGAGGTAAAGTGCTCATAGCTGCCTTCGCTGTTCCAAAGTGAAAACCCGTCGTGATGGCGTGTGACCATGACACAGTACTTTGCCCCAAAATCCTTTGCGATTTTTGTCCACTCATGCGCATCAAAGTCCTGCGGAATGAATTCATCCGCAAGTGCCTCATATTCTTCTTTCGGGATCTGCTCATTAAAGCGTGCCCATTCGCCGCGCCCCAGGATCGAGTAAAGTCCCCAATGGATGAACATGCCGACCGTGGCATCTCTCCACCACTTCTTATCTTCCGCGGAGAGTTTTAACTCTTCGCACTTTAAGCCGCCAAGACTCTTAAAATTGATGCTGCTCTTTAACATGGACTTCAGCTCTGCGCCGGTCATCTCTCTTGGTAATTGTTGACTCATATGTTTCCTTACACTCCCCTGCGCCTGCCGGTGCTGCGCATCTCTGCGCCATACACCGCTGCGCTGTTTCGCGAAAAGATGCTCCGGATCATCCACCCGGAGCATCTGTCGTTACCTTCTCTAGTTTACTCTTTTTGATCTTGTGCGAACAGTCGTTTCGCAAGTCGATTTTGGCTTATTCGTAATTTGCTACGATCTCCAGAGCCTTCTCCCATTCGGAAGTATAGTATGCGGTGACATCTTCCAGACCGAGGCCTTCTGCCTGAGATACCATCTCGCTCCAGAGGCTTTCGAATTCTGCTTCGTCCTTCGCATATACCATCTGCCAGGAGTACTTCTTCACGATCTCACCGATCTGTGTAACGGTGATCTCCAGATCATCGCTGGCCGGAGTGATCATATTGACCGCCTGCGTAGACTCTGCGATCATGTCGTTGTCATAGAGATAATCTGCCAGGACATAGTTGCCATCCTGCAGTGCTTCCGCTACCTCGCTCTTCATGGAAGTCGGGTTGCGGGTCATAGTGCTCGGCCAGTATCTGTAACTTAAGGTATAGCCGTCATCCATCACGGTTGCAGCCTGCGGGCCATAGGTGTTGAATGCATATGCACCATCCTGGAATGCGCCACCGCCGATATCTTCCGGCATCAGCAGTTCGGTCTTGTTATCAACGATGTCCCAGTTGATGATCTCAGGCTCATTGCTGTCATTGTAATCCCAGGTCACGCCCTGCGGACCGTTGCTTAAGTACTGTACCACTTCCGGATCATAGAGCCAGTTGAGAAGCTCCAATGCCGCATCCAGATTCTCGCAATCCTTGGAAATTGCCAGATACCAGTTACGTCCGATGGTCTGATCCGGTGCGTTGTAAAGCTTCATATCTTTTGCAACCACGTTGGCCATACCGTCTACCGTACCGTTTACGCCGTTCTGATTGTCGCTGGAGTTATAAGAACCGGTCATCCAGGAGAACCAGGAGAACAGGACACGTCCTGCGCTGAACTTCTGATCCACATCACTGTAAGTCTGAGACATGGAGTCCGGATCAAGGAGTCCTCTCTGATTTGCATCAAAGTAGAACTTCAGTGCTCTCTTATAGAAACTGTCCTCTGCCAGAAGCGAACTGGTCTTCTTGGTCAGGATGTTGGTCTCCATCAGCGGAGATACATACTCGGTATCGATACCATACATAAAGGACAATGTGGAGATCTCGAGTGCGGAAACATTATCCCAATCGGAGAATAAGGAGAAGCCGTATACCTTCTCGCCGCTCTCTGTGGTCGGCTTTACTTCTACCATAGCTTCCACCGCATCCAGATAATCTTCCAGGGTATTGACTTCCGGCATGCCTGCTTCTTTGTAAGCATTCCACTGCAGCAGCGGTACCCAGTTGAGGGAATTGTATGCCGTCGGTCCGATCGCGGTCGGCATGATGAACAGACTGCCTGTGTCATTGCTGGTATAATCCTGAGAATAAGCTACCGCACTGGTGTATAAATCATTGGTAAAGATATTCGGCAGCTTGTCTGCATACTGGTCTAACGGCAGGAGCATGTCAGCATCCATTGCCAGCTGTGCCTGATCCAGACCCTTTAAGCCCACGATGTCCGGCAGCTGACCAGCGACCAGATACTGCTGGAGCTTGGTCTCTACTTCATTTCCCGTCGGATCGAAATCGATCTTGATCTTTAAATCATCATACAGTTTCTGTGCGCCCCATCCTGTCCAGATCCCGGACTCACCGGTAACAGACTGCATAATAAATGCGGATAAGGTCACTTCTTCGCGCTCTGTGCTTGCGTCATCTCCTGCCGCCTCACTCGAAGCCGCAGTTGTTTCTCCGCTTGCCGCAGGTGCTGCTGTATCAGCACTGTTTGCGCCACATCCCGTCATCGACAATACCATTGACGATGCCAGTAACAATGCGATCCATTTTTGTTTCTTCATCTTCATCCTCCCATCATTTTAAAGTTCTATAATGAAGCGCCGTGCGCCATCATCCAACGTTTCTGTTTTAAAGTGCTGTGCGCCATCATCCTTTGACTGCACCGATCATCATGCCTTTGACGAAATACTTCTGGAAGAACGGATATACCAGAAGGATCGGCAGGATCGTCACGATACAGATCGTGTACTTGATCGTCAGCGGCGAGAGCATCGTCGAAGGATCCATCTCCGCCATGACATCCGGATTTTCTCTGGCGATCTCCGCCAGGGTATTGGCTTCTTTCAAATACCGGTACAGTACATACTGCAAGGTCTGCAGATTTTTGTCCTTGGTATAAAGTACCGTATCCATAAAGCTGTTCCACTGTCCGACCGCAGAGAACACGGCGATGGTCGCCATGATCGGTTTAGAGAGCGGCAGTACGATCCGGATAAATCTGGTCAGGTATCCCGCGCCGTCGATTTCTGCCGATTCCTCTAAGGACTGCGGCAGTGACTCGATGTAGGTCTTGACCAGGATCAGGTTAAACGGTGTGACACAGCAGGGCAGGATATATACCCAGAACGTGTCATAGATGCCAAGCGTCTTATAGGTTAAAAAGATCGGGATCACGCCAGCGTTAAAATACATCGTGATGATGACGAACCGGTAAAAGATCTTTTTATGCCAGTACTCCGATCTGGAAAAACAATATGCCGGAAATGCCGCACAGATCAGGGTAAAGATCGTACCCAGCACCGTTCTGGCCAGGGAGATCAGCGACGCATACGGCAGCTCCTTTAAGGAGAGTACCTTGACGTAATTTGCAAAATGAATGCCGTGCGGGATCAGTCTGATCTGTCCCGTCGTGACCAGCGAGTTGTCGCTGACCGTATTGATAAAAATGTAATAAAAAGGGAACAGGCAGGCGATGGTAATGATTCCAAAGACCACAGCGATCAGTGCATTGACCAGGTGGTCCTTCCAGGTGATCTTTACGACGCCGCGCAGTTCATCCTCTCTTGCTTTTCTCTTCATCTTTGCCTCCTAGAATATGGATGAACCGCGGATCTTCTTAGACAGGCTGTTGGCCAACATGACTAAGAGCACACTGACAACGGATTTCCACATACCGACTGCCGTCGCATACGAGATATTTCCCTGTTGCAGACCGTAGCGATATACATACAGATCCAGGACTTCGATCGCATCCTGCGTCATGGCGTTGGAGAATACCAGGTACTGATCGATCCCGTTGTTGATGATGTTACCGATCTGCAAGACGAACATGACAAAGAAGGTCGGGATCAGGTGCGGCATCGTGATGTGCCACATCTTCTGAAATCTCTTTGCGCCATCGATACTGGCTGCCTCATAGATTTCCGAATCGATCGAGGTGATCGCCGAGATGTAAATGATCGCACCCCAGCCGAGACCTTTCCACAAGTGATACCCCAACATCTTCAGCCACATGTGACTGTTCTCTGTCAGGAAGTTGACCGGTGTCGTTAACGAACCGATGTCGGTCAAAATATTGTTGACCAGACCTTCCGTACTCAGTAAGGAGAAAAATGCTGCATACGCCAGAACCCAGCTGATGAAATTCGGGATCGTTGTGAGCGTCTGTACGAGCTTGCGATAGCCTTTCCAGGGGATCTCCATGAGGAACATTGCAAAGAACATCGGCAGGATCATCGTCGCCATGTACAATAAGTTGATGCCCAGCGTGTTGGCCATCACACGGAAAAACTGATCCCTAAGGACCGGATTGTTAAACGGTGCGATAAACCACTTCCAGCCGACGAACGTGCAATCAAAGACATTTTTGCCCGGCTTGTAATCAAAGAACGAATAGATCCAGCCGGTCAGCGGTAAATAGGAAAAGATCAGGATGCCGATCAAAAACGGCAGAGACAATAAGAATAAGCGAAAGCCCGCTTTGTCTCTGGGACTTGATTTTTTCTTCGTTGTTGTAGCCACTTTTCCACCCACTTTCCTCTTGATACTTTTATGATAGCCGCAAGAGGCGGTAGGGGTAAATTTAACAAATTTTAAAAAGACGAACTAATTTTGACTTTTTTTACAAAAAATTTTACTCTTATAGTATTG
>JAILPR010000041.1 GCA_024699355.1 Lachnospiraceae bacterium | reverse complement strand
GAGGCTGCAAACATTGACAGTTTCCATAAAACATAGGAAAATCAAAGTGATCGAAAACGGACAAATTTTGCGATAACGGTCGCATTTGAGGGGAATCGGATGAAGAAAGATATCAGTAGAATTACAGCGCTCATTTTATGTGCAGGGGTGCTTCTGACAGCCTGTGGCGAAAACGTTGTGGTCTCACCGGTATCACCGGAACAGGAGAGCACGCAGGATATGGCAAATGCGGATGGAGAGACGCAGGGGGAGATCACATTTCAAACCGGGCGCTCTTCTTTTATGGGAGAAGAAGTGCGCTATGACGATCCTTCGATCGTGCCGTGCGTGCCGGCGATCGAAGTCGCGGACGATTTTTCCAATGTCTATGATCCGCTCGATTATCTCTCGGAAGACAGTTACATGTCCTATCTGAATATGAAGGATCTGCTGCTGCAGAATCATTTCGCGGTCACCGACTTAAAAGAGTCGGAGTTTTTTGATGTCTATGAGACCAATCGCTATCAGATGATGCCGAGCTTTATCACGGTGGATTCGCTGATGCATACCTATCATTTGTATTTCGCATATTTAATGAAGCATACGGAATTGAATTTCTTATCCGGGCAGCTTTCGGACTTAAGCGCAAAGATGCAGGAAGGCGCGCTTGCGCAGTATGAAGCGCTGCAGGGAACCGAGTGGGAGAGCGCGGCTGCAAAAGTGGCTGCCTACTTTACGATCGGGGCCTCGCTCCAGGAGGAGTCGGTGCTCTCTGAGAATCTGGATGCGGAGATCCTGCAGATCGTGACCGGAGAGCGGGAGAAGATCCTGGCGTGTGAGCAGATCGGGCAGAGCCTGATCACCGGAGAAAATGAGGATTACAGCCAGTACAAGGTACGCGGCTATTATGAAGGGACACCGGCACTGGAAGGGTATTTCCGTGCGATGATGTGGTACGGGAGATGTGCGTTTGAAGCACGTAATGCAGAGCACGACCGCTGCGCGCTATTGATCAATTTATTGCTCTCGTCACAGGCGCAGGAGTTCTCTTCCTGGGAGCAGATTTATGAGGTGACGTCATTTTTTGCGGGAGCATCGGATGACTGCGGTTATTATGAATATGCAGGTGCCATGCAGGAAGCTTTCGGTAAGGTGCCGGAAGTTTCGGAGCTGCCAAAGCTGAGTGCTGAGTTTGAGACCTTTACAGAGCTCGTACAGCAGATGGATCCGCCGCAGATCAACTCGATTCCGGTGGATATGGATGAAGAAAATGTGATCATCAGCTACCGGTTCATGGGTCAACGGTTTACCGTGGACGCGGCGATCATGCAGAACCTGATCTATCGGGCTGTCGGAGAAAATCCGGACGGCGAACTCAGGATGCTGCCGGATGCGCTGGATGTACCGGCGGCGCTCGGATCGGAAGCGGCAC
Source organism: Lachnospiraceae bacterium (assembly GCA_024699355.1). Taxonomy (GTDB): domain Bacteria; phylum Bacillota; class Clostridia; order Lachnospirales; family Lachnospiraceae; genus SIG336. The sequence goes on along the minus strand of JAILPR010000041.1, from coordinate 2,374 downwards.
TGGATCTGCTGACGCAGGTCGGCGCGACCGCATACGACGGATACAGCGAGCATATGGAGATGCTGCAGACGGCGCTTAAGGGTGATGATGCCAAGCTGTGGAATGCAAGTCTCTATGCGTCCTGGCTCTCGACACTCCGTCCGCTCCTTGAAGAGCGCGGCGAAGGTTATCCGACCTATATGCAGTCGGATGCCTGGGATCTGAAGAATCTGGAAACCTTTGCAGGCTCCTATGCAGAGTTAAAGCATGATACGATCCTCTATGCCAAGCAGACGATGGCGGAAATGGGCAGCGGCGACATGGAAGAATATGATGATCGCGGCTATGTGGATCCGCAGCCGCAGGTGTATTCGAGATTTATCAATCTGTCGAAAAACACTGCGGAAGGGCTGGCAAAGCTGGAGATGCTCAGCGATGCCGATGCGGAGAATCTCGAGCGCCTGACCTATATGGCGCAGATGATGCTGACCATTTCGGAGAAAGAACTGCAGGATCAGTTGCTTACCGACGAAGAATATGATTTTATTCGCTGTTATGGCGGAGATCTGGAGCATTTCTGGCTGGAAGTCAATCAGGAAGATTTTGATGACGAACTGATCTACAGCTTCCAGGCACCGGGAGCGATCGTTGCGGATATCGCGACCGATCCCAACGGACAGGTGCTTGAAGTGGCAACGGGAGATGCGTGCGATATCTTTGTGATCGTACCGATCGACGGAGCACTTCGCCTGACCAGGGGCAGTGTCTATAGTTTCTATCAGTTCACGCAGCCGTTGTCCGATCGACTGACGGATGAGGCATGGCGTGAATTGCTGCAACCGCAATATGATGCAAATTACAATCTGATCGAGGGGACGACGCCTACGCAGCCGGAGTGGACACAGGGGTATCGTAGCGTGAGTAACAGAGTATGGTAATTGATCGAAAATTCGTGTCACGGGTCTGCATCGGGCTCATTGTGGCCGTATTGCTCGGAATTGAAATTTATCTGTCGGGATTGTTTCTGACCTTTTCCCTGCCGTTTCATGATAAGGAACTGATGCTCTCGGAGAGTGTGTGCGCGAAACTGGCCGGACATTGTCTGAAGGTGCAGGATAAGAGCGGTGAGGTACTTTGGCAATCCGATGATCATCTGCGCGTGCAGGATATCCTGTATTATGATGCGGATCGCGATGGCAGCGAGGAACTGCTCCTGCTGTGCTGGAAGATCGGCAGATACGGGAGCGATCGCCCGTTCTGGGTGACGAGAGATGAGATGACCTGGTCGCAGCATATCTTTATTTATGATTTTGATCCGGAAACCAGCACCATCAGCCAGAGATGGCTGGCTTCCGATATCGGACCGGTGGTGGAGGCCTGGACCAGCAGACAGATCGGGGATACCACGGCACTGGTGCTGCGGCAGAAGGATGAGAAGGTGACACTCTGGTCCTGGCAGGGCTGGGGATTAAAGATCCTGGACAGCAGTGTGTCGTTTCTGGCGGTCGGGGATAACCTGATCCACGAGAGCATTTATCGAAAAGCGCTGCAGGAAGAAGACGGGTTTGATCAACTGTATCAGGAGTTTGCGCCGCGTCTGAAAGAGGTCGATATCGCGGTGGTCAATCAGGAGACACCGTTTGTTGATGAACCGATCCTTTACGGCAGTTTTCCGGATTTCGGGACCCCGCTTGAGGATGCCAGGGCACTGGTGGATGCCGGATTTAATGTCTTTACCTGTGCGACCAACCACGCGTATGATCGTGGCATCTATGGGATTGAGTGTACCCAGAACTATCTGGAGTCGCATGGCGCGATGTGCCTTGGAATCCATGCGGAAAAAGAATACGACCCTTCACGCCTGACAGAGCCTTTGCGGGCGTTTCTGGCAGAGCGCTGTGAGATCGAAAAGAGTTTGCCGTACCGGATCATCAATCGCAACGGGATCCGTGTGGCTTTGATGAATTATACCTATGATCTGAATCCGACGCTTGCCGAGATCGTGCCGGGATCGGTGCAGATCCTGCCGGAAGATGATGAGACGCTCATCGCACAGATCAAAGAAGCACAGGAAGCAAGTGATGCGGTGGTCCTGTTTATGCATTGGGGCACCGAATATAATACCAAGCTGGATGCACAGCAAAAGCATCTGGCGAACCTCTTTACCGAAGTGGGCGTCGATGTGGTCGTCGGAACACACCCGCATGTCGTGCAGACGCATGAGATGCGCGTCAGGGCAGACGGACACAAGACCCTGATCTATTACTCTCTTGGAAATTTTGTCTCCGGACAGACCAAGGACAATTGCCGCGTGCGTGGCATCGCCACCTTTACCATCGGACAGGATTTCGATGGGGTCACGGTTACGGATTACGGGTATGAGGAAGAAGAGATC
>JAILPR010000039.1 GCA_024699355.1 Lachnospiraceae bacterium | reverse complement strand
GCAGCAGAGCAGGGTGAAGTACTTGGTGTAAGCAGAGAAACCGCAGAGGTTACTCCGGTTGATAACGAAGGTGCGGTACTTGGCGAAACACGTAATCCGCAGACTTCCGATCACAGCAACGCAGGACTGTGGCTGAGCCTCATGGCAGCATCCGCAGCATGCATCGCAGTTCTTTCTAAGAAGAAAGAGAATGACGAAAGATAATTCCTAATTCACAACCAATTTAGATTACCGAGGCCCTGCAGGTTTCCTGTAGGGCCTTGGTAATTGAAAAAGTGCTTGAAATGCACGAATACCTGTGATACAATAATCACGCTGTCTAAATACAGCATCGGGATGAAGTAACAAGGGTGAACATAGACTTTTCGGTGGAGGACATCCTCTCGGGAAGTTCGAATATCAAATAGTAGAGAGGTGTCGAGATGAAGGAAGGATTACATCCAAATTATTACCAGGCAACTGTTACATGCAACTGCGGTAACACATTTACCACAGGTTCTACGAAGGAAGATATCCACGTAGAAATTTGCTCAGCTTGCCATCCATTCTACACAGGTCAGCAGAAGGCAACCAGAACTGCAGGTCGTGTTGATAAGTTTAACAAGAAGTACAACATGGAAGCAAAATAAGACAACAGTGAAGGTTGAGAAGCGAAATGCTCCTCAACCTTTCTTGTCTTTTACGGATGATGCATCAGGCATCATGGAGATAAGACATGGCGAAAAAGAAAACCTGCTATTCCGGCATCGGCGGACAGGCCGTACTGGAAGGCATCATGATGAAAAATAAAAAGGAATACGCAGTTGCTGTCCGCAAGCCGGACGGTGAGATCGCTGTTTCCAGATCTGAATATGAAGGCATCCTGAAAGGAAACATTATTATGAAGATTCCGTTCCTTCGGGGCTTTTTTGTATTTCTGGATTCGATGATCCTCGGAATCCGGTCACTGAACTTTTCGGCATCGTTTTATGATGAAGAAGTGGCGGAGAGTAACGGCGAAGAGAAACAGAAAGATACGGACAACCTGCTGATGGGCTTAACGACGATCATTGCGATCCTCTTTGCCATCGCAGTATTTATGGTATTGCCTTATTTTGCATCCGGGTTCCTTGCGACCTGGATCCGCAATGATTCGCTGTTGGCACTGATTGAAGGTGTGATCCGCGTCGTGATCTTTATCGCGTATGTTGCACTGATCTCACTGATGCCGGATATCAGACGGACGTATCAGTATCACGGTGCAGAGCATAAATGCATCAACTGCATTGAGACCGGTCACGAATTAACCGTCAAAAATGTCATGAGAAGCTCCCGCTTCCATAAGCGCTGCGGTACGAGCTTTTTAATGTATGTCATGCTGATCAGTATCCTGCTGTTTCTCTTTATCCGCGTGGATACGGTTTGGCTCAAGGTTCTGCTCCGCGTGCTGCTGATCCCTGTGATCGCAGGCATTTCCTACGAACTGATCTCCTTTGCCGGCAAGCATGATAACTGGCTGACCAACGGATTTTCGCAGGTAGGTCTCTGGGTACAGGGCCTGACGACCAAAGAGCCGACGGAGGACATGGTAGAGGTTGCGATCCGTGCGGTCGAAGAAGTCTATGACTGGAAGGCATATCTGCAGGAACATTTTGCAATGCCTGCGGAGCAGAAAGAGGCTTAGATGACGCTGCAACAGCTTTATCAATATGGAATAGAGGCTCTGACAAAGGCACAGGTGCCCGATGCCAAAGTGGATGCGTACCTGTTGCTCGAAGCTTTCTGTGAGACCAACCGGACCGAACTTTATGCCCATGGGGACAAAGAAGTCGAGGCGGACAAAGAGACGGTTTACCGGGAGATGATCGCACGTCGCTGCGAGCGGATCCCGTTACAGCACTTGCTTGGGTATACGGAGTTTATGGGCCTGCGTTTTGCAGTGAGCAGTGATGTCCTGTGTCCGAGGCCGGATACGGAGATCCTGGTCGAGGAAGCGATGCGGTATCTGCATGACGGCTATCGGATCCTGGATGTTTGTACCGGATCCGGGTGCATCCTGCTGAGTCTGCTGCACTATTCCAATGACTGTGTGGGCGTTGGCGTGGATTTATCCGAGGAGGCGCTGGCAGTCGCATGTAAGAACCGGGAAGCACTCGGTATCGAAGCAACGTTTCAAAAGAGCGATCTGTTTGCGCAGGTTGACGGGCTCTTTGAGATGATCGTTTCGAATCCCCCGTATATTAAAAGCGCTGAGATCAAGACGCTGATGCCGGAAGTGCGCGATCACGAACCGCGGATGGCGCTCGATGGTGCTGCGGATGGACTGTTTTTTTACCAAAAGATCATCCCGGAGGCCAGGGAGCATCTGTGCGGCGGCGGAATGCTGTTTCTGGAGATCGGAGCCGATCAGGGAAGCGATGTGCGCGCTCTGATGGAAGCGCATGGTTATAGAGATGTGGAAGTGATCCGGGACCTGGCGGGGCTTGACCGCGTCGTTCTGGGCACGAAAGGATAAGAGATGTTTGATAAATTAGAAGATTTGGTACGGCGTTATGAAGAGATCATGAACACCCTGGCATCCCCGGGCGTGACGGATGATCAGAACAGATTCCGTGCATTGATGAAGGAACAGAGTGACCTGGCACCGCTTGTCGAGGCGTATCAGGCGTATACCAAGGCAAAATCTGACGTTGATGATCTGTATGTGATGATCGGTGATGAGAGCGATGCCGAGATGAAGGAAATGCTGAAGGCAGAGCTGTCCGAGACCAAGGATAAGATCGAGGAGCTCGAGCAGAAGATGAAGATCCTTCTGCTTCCGAAGGACCCGAATGATGATAAGAACGTGATCGTCGAGATCCGTGCGGGTGCGGGCGGTGATGAAGCGGCATTGTTTGCTGCGGAAGTTTATCGTATGTATGTCCATTACATCGAGAGCAGACACTGGAAGATCGAGACGATGGAAATGGAAGAGATCGGCATCGGCGGTATGAAGAGTGTGACCTTTATGGTTACCGGACAGGGCGCGTATTCTGTGCTGAAGTACGAGAGCGGTGTGCATCGTGTACAGCGTATCCCGGCGACGGAATCCGGCGGTCGTATCCATACCTCGACGATTTCGGTAGCGGTGCTGCCGGAGGCTGAGGAAGTCGATATCGACATCGATGAGAAGGATATCCGTATCGATGTCATGCGTGCATCCGGTAACGGCGGTCAGTGCGTCAATACGACGGACTCCGCGGTACGTCTGACGCATTATCCGACGGGGATCGTCATCTATTCACAGACCGAGAAATCGCAGATCCAGAATAAAGCAAAGGCGTTTGCACTGCTGCGTGCCAAGCTCTACGATATGGAGCAGCAAAAGGCGCACGATGCAGAGGCAGAGGCACGTAAGAGCATGATCGGTACCGGCGATCGCGCCGAAAAGATCCGTACCTATAACTTCCCGCAGGGGCGTGTGACGGATCACCGGATCAAGCTGACGCTGTATAAATTAGACGAAGTCATGAACGGCGACTTAACAGAGCTGATCGAATCGCTGACAGCCGCAGATCAGGCCGCAAAGCTGGCGCACCTCGATGAGGCGCAGACCGCATAACGCGGCGCGGGCGTGCGGCACTGTAAGAGCGGGCGCGGCGCAGAAAGCGTGGCGCAGAAGCGTGCGCATGACACACGCAGGCAGGAGCAGATAAATGGCGACATTTCAGGATGTGACAGAGCGTTTCTTACGCTATGTAAAAGTAGATACACAATCGGATGAAGTACTCGGAGAGAGCAACTTCCCGAGCACGGAGAAACAAAAGAATCTGGGACGCGCACTGACGCTGGAGTTAACGCAGTTGGGCGCAAAGGATGTTTATTTTGATGAGCAGTACTGCTACGTGTATGCGACCATTCCGGCGACGCAGGAAGGGCACCGCACGGTCGGCTTTATTTCGCATATGGATACGTCCCCCGCAGTCAGCGGCAAGGGCGTAAATCCTCAGATCGTCAGATCCTATGACGGGAAAGACATTACCTTAGGGACACATGATGGTGTGACCTATATCTTATCCCCGAAGGACTTTCCGTCCCTGCTGGATTATGTCGGCAAGGATCTGATCACGACAGACGGATCGACCTTGCTTGGCGCGGATGATAAGGCCGGCGTTGCCGAGATCATGACGATGGCAGCCTATCTCCTGGCACATCCGGAGATCGGGCATGGTGATATCCGCATCGGCTTTACGCCGGATGAAGAGATCGGCGCAGGAGTCGATCATTTTGACATAAAGAGATTTGATGCCGAGGTTGCCTATACCGTTGATGGCGGGGCGCTCGGAGAACTGGAATATGAATGCTTCAACGCCGCGGGCGTGCGGGTACAGATCACAGGCCGCAGCACCCACACCGGCGATGCCAAAGGCAAGATGAAAAACGCGTTGCTGATCGGCATGGAGTTCCAGTCGATGCTTCCCGAGGCGGAGCGTCCGGAACTGACCGAAGGCTATGAAGGCTTCTATCATCTTGACAAGATGGAAGGTACGGTAGAGCACTGCACGATGAGCTACATCCTGCGGGATCATGACCGTGAAAAGTTTGAAGCAAAGAAGGCAAAGGTGCAGGAGATCGCGGCTGCGCTCAATGCCAAATACGGCGATCAGACCGTACAGCTGCAGATCAAAGACCAGTACTTCAATATGGCAGAAAAAATCGCTCCGGCGATGTATCTGATCGACGAAGCAAAGAATGCGATGCAGCAAATGGGCATCACGCCGAAGATCTCTCCGATCAGAGGCGGTACGGATGGCGCACGGCTCTCTTTTGAAGGCCTGCCGTGTCCGAACCTTTGCACCGGCGGATTAAACTACCACGGCAGATATGAATACTGCTGCATCCAGTCGATGGAGCAGATCGCAGAACTGCTGACCATACTGGTACAGAGACTGTGATGCGGCAACACGGTTTAAGCCGCGGGCGCGTATGCGATTGATTCAGGAATCAAAAGGCACGTTTTTGAGAATACTCAAAAACGTGCCTTTGTTGTACGCTGAAATGTCGTGCTGTGCGCAGCCCGCCGGGCTGCGCATCACTTATGCAGGTTGCCCGCCGGGCTGCGCACAGTTCATGCGGGCGGCAGCCGCATTTAATATCCGCCAAGCTGCAGCACCACGCCGACAACGGCGCTTGCTGCGATAAAGACCACCGGGTGCCAGCTGACTTTGCGCATGGCGAAAAAGAGAATGACACCGAGCAGGATGGCGATCCAGTTGATCTGGGAGAGGATCGAGGTCGTAAAGTCGATCGATCCGCTGCAGAAGACGGCCATTTGCAGTACGAGGACGCCGGCAGCTGCGATCATGCCGACAGAGGCGGCACGCAGTCCGTAGAAGAGGTACTGAACATATTTGTTTTCTTTGAATTTGGCCAGAATCTTCGCAACGATGATAATGATGATGATCGATGGTGCGATCAGGCCAAGCGTTGCGATGACAGCGCCGGGGATCCCGGCACTGGTAAAGCCAACGTAGGTCGCCATGTTGACGCCGATCGGTCCCGGCGTGGATTCGGAGATCGCGACCATATCCGCGAGATCACCGGCGTTATACCAACCGGTCTTATCTCCGATGTCATACAGGAATGGCAGTGTCGCCAGTCCTCCACCGACCGCGAACAGGCCGGTTTTGAAAAATTCGTAAAATAATCTCAAATAAATCATGATTTCTCCTGTTTCTTCAGTACGGTAGTTTTTGCAAGGATGCCGCCGATGCCGGCGATCAGGACAAAGATGATCGGGGAGAGATCCGTAAAGAGGGTCCCCAGAAAGGCAATGCCAAACAGGATCCAGGTCACAACGTCCATGACGCTCTTCTTAGAGAGTTTGAGGACGGCGTTCAGGATCAGGACGCAAACGCAGATCCGGATGCCGGCAAAGGCATTTTTCACGATCGGCAGATGCGCGAAGTTCTTGATCAGGGCTGCGATCAGGGTGATGATCACAAGCGATGGGAAGACCACACCGAGGGTTGCGACGATCGCACCGATGTGACCTCTTTTTTTATAGCCGATGAAGGTCGCGGTATTGACGGCGATGACACCGGGAGTACACTGCCCGATCGCGTAGTAGTCCATCAGCTCTTCTTCGGTGGCCCAGTGTTTGTTCTCGACCACTTCACGCTGCAGGATCGGCAGCATGGCATATCCGCCGCCGAAGGTCAGGACACCGACACGGGCAAACGTCAGAAACATGTCAAATAATTCTTTCATGAGGTTTGTGTGCTGTTGCACAGCGCTCCTTTCTGTAAAATCGTTCTTAAGCATTGTAAAGCATAATGGAAAAAACTTCCACCCGCGGGGGGAGCGCGGGGAGAGCGCGGGGAGAGATTCCCGTATCCGCATCAGGTGATGGGAAAGATTATTTTTGCATAATTTTGTGTGAAAGAGTGTAATAATCATAAAACAGATTGTGATATGATATGCTGTGTATGTGATGAAATGGGCGTTTTCACAGAAATGACACATTTTGAACACAAATTAACCATGTGAGAATCACATTTTTAACATATTGTAATCATAAGATAATCTCAGAAAGCTAAAGGGGGCTGGAGATGAGTGATTGCGAAAGGAGATGCTATCATGGATTATCAGTACGGACAGAATGATCAAAATCAAAATCAGGAGCAGCAGACGCTGAACAATTCGACAGGTCAGACCACAGATCAGACGACAGGTCAGACTTCCTATCAGAATCAGCAGACGAGTGAACAGTCCAACCCGTATTCCCGAAATATGACGAATGGAAATACTTCCTATAACAACCCGGGAAGCAGCTGGAATGACGAGTGGGGCTCTTCCAACAGACAGAATCAGTATCAGAACTATTATCAAGCGGGACAGAATCCGTATTCCGCAAATAACGGCAGCGCCGGAAACAATAACCGTAACAACCGTCATAACAGAGGCTGGATCGCAGCAATGATGGCCGGAGTGCTGGTCGTAGGTGTTGCGGCAGGCGCACTGTTTGGATCCGGTTTTGCGACAAACACTTCGGATGTCGCGATGGTAGAGACATTAGAAGAGACGGAGAGCGAGACGGTAGAGACTGAGGCGGAGGAGAGCAAAGCAGAGCTTTCCCAGTCCAGCGGTTCCACCGATGTCGCAACGACCGCAACCACGACAGCAAACGGCTCCGCAATGAGCGTAGAGCAGATCGCAGCAAACTGTCTGCCTTCGATCGTGGCGATCACCAATAAGAGTGAAACCGAGATCAGAAGCATGTGGGGTGAGGTTTATACCCAGGAGAGCGACAGTGCAGGCAGCGGCGTGATCATCGGCGAGACCGATACAGAGCTGCTGATCGTGACCAATTATCATGTCATTGAAGGCAACGAATCCTTAAGCGTTCTGTTCAGTTATCAGGAAAATGTCAGCGAAGATGAGCAGGAGATCGCAACTGCGCTGGTGAAAGATTATGACTCCAGCAAGGATCTGGCAGTGATCGCTGTTCAGAAAGAGGATCTTTCCGAAGAAACCATGGCAAACATCAAGATCGCAACGATCGGGGATTCTTCGTCTCTGGTCCTTGGACAGCAGGTTGTCGCGATCGGTAATGCACTGGGTTATGGTCAGTCCATTACGGTAGGTTATGTCAGCGCTCTGAATCGTAGCATCGAACTGACACAGAGTGACGGTACGGCGGTATCCAACGCATACATCCAGACAGATGCAGCGATCAATCCGGGTAACAGCGGCGGTGGTCTGTTCAATATGTACGGCGAACTGGTCGGCATCAACTCCGCGAAAGTATCGCTGGAAGAAGTCGAAGGTATGGGCTATTCGATCCCGATCTCCGATGTCACAGGTGATATCGAGACCATGATGAATGCAGAGACCAAGGTTGTCGTAGACGAAGCGGACAGAGGATATCTTGGCATCCAGGGATCCAACGTGACTTCCGATATCAATCAGACCTACGG
>JAILPR010000015.1 GCA_024699355.1 Lachnospiraceae bacterium | reverse complement strand
GATATTGACCGGCGACTCTTTTAAGAGTGGTGCCTTCACCACATCCGCCTGCTCTTTGGTCAGATGGAGATGCTCCCATTTATTCAGATCGCGTCCGCTTCGTACGCCGCAAAAATCCGTTGCAAAAGCAAGTTCTTCCGTTGTCAGATTGATGACGAATTCTTTGCTCTCCCGGATCATCTGATATGAATACCGCTCCGGGCGTACCGAGATCGATACCATCGGCGGATTCGTACAGATCGTACCGGCCCAGGCCACGGTAAAGAGATTATCATCGCCTGCAGCATTAGCGACACTGACCAGTACTGCCGGCAGTGGATAGAGCATGTTGCCGGGGTGCCATGATTGTTTTGCCATATTGTTCCTTTCCAAAATCAATAAAAGGTCAAATAAGATTTTGCGGTATAAAATGCTTTTGGAATCAACGAACTGTTCTCATCTTTTACCGCATTCAATGTAACTGCTGCATCTACAAATAATGTAAACAGCAGCATCACCATAATGACTCCCGTCACTACTTTATAAAGCCGGCTTCCCCTGCTCTCTTCCACAACCGTAAGCATGACAAACCCGGCTGCCAACATCAGCAGTACTGCAAAATCCGCAGAATAACGCGGCACCATTCCGGCCACCATTGCATCAACCGCACATATTACAATGGTCAATGCACACAACGTCAGACAGATTGCGTAAGCTTTTTTCTTTTTTAACAGATCTTTGACATAGCCAATTGCAAAAAGAAACCATGTCCCCATATTGAGAAAAAATACGCCGCCGTAATTTGCCTCCAATATCGTTTTTCCCATATAAAAGCTGGAATTTAGCGCAGTTCTGATAAACGGGAATGTAGCGAGAATCACCGGTGGCTGGAAGAGAAGATAAAAAACACCGCCCGGAATTCGATCGATTTCCATTCCTCGTCTCGTCATATCATTGGTAGTCAAATTGTAGTTAGCACCAAAATCAAACGGCGATCCAAAACGTGCTGCATTGTAAGCCATCAGCGCTGCTGCGACAAGAACAAACGGTAGTACAAATGCTCCCGTCCGTATCATCCGCTTGCGTGAAAACAATGCTCTCTGCTCAAACACCATCGTCCGGAACAGCGGTATCGCCAGGATACTCGCAAGCACCATTTGTGGACGACATCCTGCAACCAGTGCCATACATAGAGAACCTATGCACATATATATCGTCGTAGTAGCGTTCTCACGATGGCTTTCATTTAATGCATGTATCCACGCTGCCAGTCCAAGTAGTAAAAATCCATTCGCGGCCAGAATCGGGATATCGTAAATATCTCCTCGACTGTATAAATAAACAAGCGGCTCCTGAAAACCGATCAAAATGCTTATGACCGGAAACATCCAAAATGGAGCGTCCGTGAAAAAGCGTTTCATCACTTCACGAACCAGCCAAATGCTTCCCAGTACGGTTAGAATTGCAAAGACTGTGGCACAATCCACATTATTGAGATCCCGGCCTGTAATGAGATAATACGGAAGATATAGAAGTACAACCGGGACTACGCCAAAATAAACATAATAGTTTCCTTGGTAGAACGCCGTATCCCAATAAGCCTCAAGTTCCATCGTTGCCCGTGTTGTATAGTCATACGGATTCTCTAAGGCCAGCAGGCGTGGATCAACCTGATAGTCCAAAGCAACCGATCCGTTTGCAAAGGAACGCGCCAGATCCGCATACTCGCTAATATAAGCATAGGTTCTCCAGCCGCCTCCAACAATCTGCATCAGTGTGGTTACCACAAATACACTTGCCAGAGTAAAGCAGCTGATAAATAGCTTTTGATTGATCTGAAAGGTAGTTCCTTGTCCGGCCAGCACAAATAGTCTGATCAGCACCAACAACCCCGCCAACAGAATCATTCTTCCCCAGCGAAGTCGAAAATCACTTTGCGGTTGAAATTGAATGCTTTGTACGGTAAACAGGCTTCCTGCAGATGCCCGGAAAACCACCTTAAACGTCCGTATATTTCCATAGGGGTGAAGGGTCATATAATGGCTCTGTGCGACCCATGACAATAATTGTTGTGTGCTCAGTCCATACGGTGTCGCTGCATTTCCGTCATCGGTAATCGAAATATCGTAATCGACAATCTCATCTTCAAAGTCGATGCCAAAATAAATGCTGTGAACGTAATCCTGTAATCCTTCTGTATAAAAGACGACGCCTTCCGCATCGGTTACCCGGTATGTTCCGGTGGATGCATCTACCTGTTCCGCCCCGGAAATTGCCATCTGCCCTGTCACATCTTTGGGTTCATTTCCAAGATTGCGCCAATAACTGATGTTAAACAAAAAAGTTTCCGTCAAAGCAACAATCACAATTATAAAAACACAGTCTCTGGCAATCTTTTTCAGATTACCAGAGACTCTTAAATAACTCTCCACAGTGTTATCCTCAATATCATTATAAGATGCCAAAGATCCGAAGAACCTGCAGTGCAATGTCTCCGATGACCAGGATCAACGTGATCACACCGATCGGTAGAAGTGCTGCCGGCACTTCCACAGTCTCCACTGCATCATGCAAGTCGATCTTCTGCTGCTCGCTCTGTTTGGTCAGTTCTTCCTGTACCACTGCCTGCACATTGCGATACACTTTGACGTTCTCGCGATGCACATAATCTTCGATCTCATTTTTCAGTTCATCATTGGAGGAGGTGGATTTTCCAAGTTCCTCCTGCAATCTTACCGGAAGTTCCTTAGAAAGACTCTCCTGAAGCTGTATCGGCAGTTCCTTCGCCAGCGTACTTTGCAGCTGTTCTGCAACCGTCGCTTCGCCCATAATCTCTGTCAGTTCGCGATGTACTGTTGCCTTGACGTCATCTAATTTCAAGGTTTCCTGCGGCTCTGTCTTCTGCACTTCATCGATCTTCTTTAAGCCCTCTTCCAACAGTGCACGCAGTTTTTCTGCGTTTTCAATGTTTTGGAAATTGGACTTGCGGATCTCTTCGATCGCTTTTTCATAATCGGCGACCTGTGTCAACAGGCGCTCCATCTCACCATTTTCAGCTGCTACATTTGCCTTAATCATGTCCTGCGCTTTCTTACGCTGCGCAAACTTGTCAATGAAACTGTCCATGTTATACCTCCCGCCTATGGGTGTACGGAGCTTTTCCCCCGATTCCTCTTGCACCTAATGATACCATTTGAGCATTGATTTTACAACGCTCTTCCTCGCTTCTTTCGTTTTGTTTTTGTTCATTATGCACAATTTTATTGCTTATTTTTCTACATATATAGATATGTTTACTATAAGTTAAAGCCTTGTTCATAATTTGTTCATATCTATTCACTATACTAAAACTATCTTCTAACAAGGTAATGCTTACATTACACATAGATAAATTTTTTCATAATAGCCCGGGTGCCGAAAGGTACCTGGGCACTCCTCATGTTAGGGCTAAAAAATACCTCGGCCAAAGCCGAGGCATTTCTGTTTTAATGATGCAATAGTTTATGAGCAGTTGCGCTAAGCAGATGCATTATACTCCTCGGCACCCCCATGATCCGTTTCGAAAATGTAAATCTTGAAATCGTCTTTCCTTGAAACTCTGTTGCAATCTGCCGCAGTTGCTCTTTATCCATGTTAAGCACCGCTGGTAAATTAAAGTTATACATGGTTTTTCCGTGCACGGCTTCATCAAAAGCAATAGGATATACATGCGTAAATGTGGAAATTCCGGCGATGTCTCCCCAGGCTTCCTGATCGATCTCACAGTGTGATGCATAAAAGAAAAACAGATCCGGAACTTCTCCGCTTTTCCACAACTCCGAAATCTTGCAATACGCCGGATTTAATGTTCTTGCGATTTTTTGTTCCAAAGATCTCTCTCCCGGCTGTAAATACCCTTGAATTGAGTTTTGTCCGGAGAAATCCAAAATGTAATCCGCATGCAGCAGTGTCCCAATTAGAACTGCTGCATAACCGCCTGCGGAATTGCCTACAGTGATCAGTTTTAAACCTCCGACCTGTTCCCGGATAAATTCCGCCAGGAGCTCTAGTGATGAAATTCGTTCATTAATCCCCAGTGTGTAATGCGCTTTCCAGAGATCCCTGACATAAATTTCCTTACGAACATTTGCTCTTCTGTATCGCATCCACTCATATCGATTCTGTGTGATGATACGCTCGCGAAAACATTCTTCCGTATTGGGGAAATACAGTCCATGAGATGCAAAATAAACGATCGCATAAGGTGAGTCGTTATCATACTCGCGGATCAAATAATTATCTTTTGCATATTCGGTTTTGATCAGAACGTTATTCTCATCGCGAATATCAAGGTCTGCCATTTATTCTTCCTGCTCTTCTTTTTCTTCCTGCTGCAGGTTATAATTTTGCACTTCTTCATTAAGCTGAAGCATCTTTTCATCCAGCATCCAAACGATCTTGGCGCAGTCGATCAACTCCTGCTGCAATCCATCCGGTGCCTTTCCTTCGAACTTGTAGTTCATCTTATGCTCCAGGGATGCCCAGAAATCCATCGCTACGGTACGGATCTGAATCTCTACCTTGGCATCAAAGATCCGGTCGGATAGATATACCGGCGTCTTGACGATCATGTGATAACTCTTATACCCGCTTGCCTTCGGGAAGATGATATAGTCCTTCACCGAAACGACGCGGATATCGCTCTGATTGCTGATGATATCTGCGATGCGATAGATATCCGAAGTAAAGGAGCAGATGATGCGGATACCCGCGATATCATTGACATGCTCCACCATATTTTCCATGGTTGATTCCAGCCCATGCTTACGGAGCTTTTTGACAATACTCTCCGGGCTCTTCAACCTGCTTTTGACATGTTCGATCGGGTTATAGCTATGTGCCTGCTGAAACTCATCGTTCAGGATCTCGATCTTGGTCCCGATCTGCTTGAGTGCTGCAGTATAGATCAGCATCAGCTCATTCCAATCATCAATATTTCCGTTGTTAAATTCCTCTGCCATTTCGCCCTCATAGAATCCATTTGGAATGTTACTTTTTTCACATTCTCTTTCCATCATTCTATCATAGATCTGCGGATTCTTCCATATGACACCTTGCCTGATTTGTCGCTTTCTTGCGGATGATCTACCCGCTGCTAATACAGTTCCGAAATCTTCACTACCAGAACGCCATCCACGATCTCCAGATACCCCTCTGCCGGATAGCACGGCATCTCTGCGATCGTTTCGGACTGTATGAGTGCCGTATAGGTCTCATCATCGCAAAACGTCAACTGTATCCCGCACAGCGTAGTAAGGATCCCGTTCCAGGTCACCCGGTTATTTCTGGCATCCGTGCTCCAGCGTCCAAACTGTGCATAATCATTGGCCATCTCATACGCTGTACTTTTGTAAAAATACGGGTTTTCTGCAGCACGTCCGACAAATGCGACACAGTCTGCCTGTGTAAGTAAGCCTTCTTCACTCATCGCTGCCAGCGCATTGTCTGCGATCTGATTTGTCGCAACAGTGCCCTCTTTTAATGCGATCTGATCATTTTCCACCGTTGAGACCAGATACCAGGACAGTACTGTCAATAATGCAATGGTACCGATCGTTTCGGCCCTGTGTTGATCAGCTAATACGCCCGCCAGTAATACACTCATAAGAATTCCCATTGCCATCAGGCCGGTAATGCTGCTCCCCACTGCGATCACGCAAACAATGGATGCCATCAGCGGTAATAATAGGATCAGGATCACAAAGCAAATCCCTTTGCTCACAGATTCCCGGAACAGCCGGATCGCATGTCGCAGAAACAACGCAGCCATTCCGATCAGCAATAACGTGATCACGATGCTTGAGAACTCCAGTCCCATGCTGAGATTTTGATTCACAGCATAACGATAGGTTTCTTTGCATGCCGTCACAATACTTGTCGGGAGATTCATAATGACCGAAAGCAGACTGATCCCGCTTGCCCCTCTGTAGGATGCCATTTCGATTCCCGCACGTAGCAGCAGCAGTTTCGTGATCAGCAGATAGATCAGACCACCCAGCAAAAACGTCCCGGCGAAATACCCCAGCCTTTGCAGCACTTCCTTCGTCATTTTCAGTGTCAGTTCTTTCATCAGCCAATAGCCTGCCAATACTGCAAAGACACAGATATAGGCCTGATAAAAGGCCATCGAAATGCCAAACAGAACCGCCCCGCACAACAATTGCAAGATGTTGCCTCGCACACTGTGCAACTCTCCTGCCGCAACGGCAAATGCACTGACTGCAAAGAAATATGCCAAGGCAAAGTTAACGCTCATATAACTGTAGGTGATCGCTTCACAAACCACCGGATTGGCAATTGTTGCAAAGATCAAGAGATACGCATAAACCGTATGTTTTAATTGGAACCTGTCGATTACAACATAATCTGCAATTCCGAGCAGCAAAAATACCAGCACAGAATTCCAGGCACTGCTGACCAGACCAAAACGTGCACGGTCGGCATAGCGCTGCAGGCCTCTGCCAAGCGAAATTTCCCAGTCTCCCGCGATGAAATTAGAAGGATGCCAGATTCCATCCAGGTGATTTACCAGGTCATTAGACATCAGTGAAAAATAGACGATTACGCCAGCCAATACGGCAAAAATCACGTAGGATAAGGATGATTTCATCCATGTGTACAGTTGTGTCTGTTGCTTGTTCAATGGTTTTCCTCACATCAAGTTCTATGTCTTAATTCCCGCGTCCTAATCCCTGTGCCTGATTCTCTGTATCTTATTCTGATCGGCGCAAAATATATCTGCGGAAGCGGGATTTCCACTTGCGGATCTCCCCCTCCCGGAAATTGGCCTTTTCATACACCAGGTCTCTTTGGATCAACGTTGGATGTACCAACGGGAACTCCAGCGTTCCAACCGGCCAACGCGTGATCTCATCCTCCTGACTGTAATGCGTCGCGTCATCTCCCGCACCGATATTTCGTACAAGATTGACCTTTGGTGAAATTCCCATCATGCGATTGCAAAACAGATACAGTAAAAACTTTGCATCCCATGGGAAATCCTTCTCCGTATCGTAGCGATCCCACTGCATGACAAATACCTGTTGTTCTTTCCGGTTCAGTGCATAGCGCCACCGATCGGTATCTCTGACAGCGCCCCACTCTACAGGATCCTTGCGATAGGTATTCCAAACCTTTGCCCAGGTTGCCCAGCCCCACATACTCGTGCGCGCCGTAAACGTATAACTGGCTTTCGGCACATAGTTTGTCCGAAAACTTCCTCCAATGAGCGCAATCTCCGGATTGTCACGATACCGCTCCAGCATCTCCTGTGCAAATGGGAAAAAGCTCAGGTCCGGAATACAGTCATCTTCCAGAATAATGGCTTCCTGTGCCTCTGCAAATACGGCATCCAGGCCGCTGGAAATCCGCGGGTCGCAGCGCATATTGTGCTCTGCATAGATGTGCACCTGATGCTCCGGTTTGGCAGCTGCTTCCATGATTTCTCTGGTCTCACGCACCAGTGCATCTTCTCCCGGATGGTCTTCCCTTGCTCCATCGGAAATGATATACAGCGTCTCCGGTCGCACCTGCTTGATGACTTCCGCAAGCTTCTTTGTCACTTCCGGTCGGTTAAAAATGATCACTGCGATCGGTACCGGATAGTATGTAGTTGTCTGTGTTTTTGTTTCCTCATTCATCATCTTGATTATATCATACCGCTTGTATCTTTCTTCTGCCATCCGTATAATGAACTCATCAAAATCATCGGGGTAAATCAAATGCGGATCTGGGCCAGAGAATTTAAAAACAACCATATGCTGCGCGATGTCGTCATCATCCGTGAGGAAGAGGATACCCGCACGCACAAAGTCTTTGCTGCATTAGATGAAGTCTGCCATGAACTCGATCTTTCACGCCCGGTATGGCTCAGCAACAACATCTCCGAATTCCAATTGCATAAAAAAACCCGATTCCGTCAGGATAGTTTCATCGACGAAATCGAGTTTGATTATTTAGAGTTTCAGATTCTTGAAGAGTAAAAATCTTTAGTCTTCATAGCCGTTCGGATTATTGCTCTGCCATCTCCAGCTGTCTTCGCACATCTCTTTCATGTCGCGCTCTGCAACCCAGCCAAGCTCAGCCTTTGCTTTTGCAGGATCTGCATAACAGGTTGCGATATCTCCTGCACGACGTTCTTTGATAACATACGGAATCTTCACGCCCGTTGCTGCTTCAAAATTTTTTACAACATCCAGTACGGAATAGCCATGACCGGTACCTAAGTTATAAATGCACAGCCCTGCTTTTTCTTTGATCTTCTGCAGTGCTTTGACATGACCGATCGCCAGGTCTACGACATGGATATAATCTCTGACACCCGTACCATCCGGCGTATCATAGTCATCACCATAGACGCTCAGCTGTGGCAGTTTGCCGACAGCAACCTGTGTGATATACGGCATCAGATTGTTCGGAATCCCGTTCGGATTCTCCCCGATCATACCGCTCTTATGTGCACCGATCGGATTAAAGTAACGAAGCAGCAGTACATTCCATTCCGGATCTGCCTTCTGCATATCCATCAGGATCTGCTCCAGCATGGACTTGGTCCAGCCGTAAGGATTCGTGCATTGTCCCTTCGGGCACTGCTCTGTGATCGGGATCACTGCCGGATCACCGTATACTGTTGCGGAAGATGAGAAGATAATGTTCTTACAATCATGCGCTCTCATCACATCCACCAGCGTCAGGGTACCTGCGATATTGTTGTTATAATATTCCCAGGGCTTCTGTACAGACTCGCCGACAGCCTTTAATCCTGCGAAATGAATGACCGCATCGATCTGATTCTCTGAAAAGATCTTCTCCAGTGCTTCACGATCCAGGATATCCGCACGGTAAAACTTTACCGGCTTTCCCGTGATCTTTTCTACTCTCTGCAGCGACTTCTCGCTGGCATTGATCAGATTATCCAGTACGATGACATCGTAACCGGAATTCTGCAGTTCTACGACTGTGTGGCTACCGATAAAACCGGCACCGCCTGTGACCAGAATTGTCATATTTGTTACCTCCGTGTGAACTTCTTCCTCGATTGACATTATCGAAATGATACGTCTATTCGGAGAATATGTAAAATTCTATTTGTTACGCAGACCTGTCTTTTTGTTAACTGTTACAGTTCAATTCCGTTCAGTTTACACAGGGCACGCGCACTCTCTACCGAGTCCACACCGGTTGCGTTTTTGATCGGTGCAAATTCATATTCCCGCTTTACTTCAAACGGCAGACAGCTCGGCATCAGATGGATCATATCCAGGATCAGTGTTTCAAACTTATAGCCGTTGGGCGATTCCGGTTTGATCAGATTTCCGTCTGCATCCATATACGGGATCTTTTTCTCCACGATATGAAGCGGCATCTGTTTCCCGGCGATCTCTTCCATATCCGGTACATAGAGCAGATAGTTTAAGATGACGCCAAAGTTATAAGCAGGATCACCCTTGTCATCTTTGGCATCCATCATCTCTTTTGTCAGTTCATAGTACTCGACGATCGATGGCTTGCCATCCTCTAAGCACATAACGCCGACTTTCTCATCCGGTGCATTTTTCCGGACAACCTTCGCGCCGACACTGCAGTGCTTCTCGATCGTCGCGCCTACAAATACAGGGTCTGCGATTCTCTGCAGTACATTATCGACCGCAAAGCAGTTCAGCCATTCGATGCCTTCTTTTTTGACGATCTCCAGCATACCGCCTCTGGCCATGGACGAATACCATCCGCCATTTCCGTTAGGAGAATTGGAGATCTTGCATTTAGATTCCATATATACGCGGCCTTCATAGTCGGAAGCCGGTGCCATCTCCTGACGGAAGAAGTGCACGTACTGCTCCTGATAACCGAAATAGTCATGTTCCTTTAAGAAAGTCGTCGTTGCTTCGTGATTTTTATCACTGGTCATGATAAACAAATGGATCCATGCATCTGCTTCTTTGACCACATCCAGCAGATTCGTGATGATGCGCTCAAAGATATAGACCTCCTTGGTCAGGCCGATGTTATACATACCCTTCGGGTTATCTGACCCCAGGCGTGTACCCATACCGCCTGCAAGAAGAACCGCACCGACTTTTCCGGCGCGGATTGCAGCAAGGCCGCTCTTTCGATACGCATCCTGATTTGCCTCGATCTCCGGCAGTTCCATTGCTGCCAGCGGTGCAAATTCACCGCGCTTCAGATCCTGTTTATGCTTTACATGAGAGACCACCGTAAAGTCTGTCAGTTCGATCTGGCTTAAGAGATCGGCTTTCTGTGCCTCCGTTAATTCATCGAAATACTGCAGAATATGTGTCTGCCCACTTTCATTTAGTTTTTCATATGCTTCGTTATAGTTCAT
>JAILPR010000007.1 GCA_024699355.1 Lachnospiraceae bacterium | reverse complement strand
ATCGGTAAAAAGTTAATAGTGGTGATGATCATCACGGCAGTGGCGCTGCTGTTTTGCAATATTACGCTGTATACGCAGATCAATTCGATGATCCGCAGGATCAATGCGGTCTATTCGAGCAACGTCAACTTAAGCGAACTTTCGGATTCGCTCGAGGATGTGCAGACGAGCATGTACCGTTATCTGGAGATCCGTGACTATTCGGCGCTGATGCAGTATTATCTGGCAGCGGAAGAGTACCGCGATCTGTATGAGCAGCTCAGCAGCAGCGTGACCAATTCTCCGACGCAGATCCTGGAGAAAAACATCCGCAGCATGTCGAATGTTTTTTTGCAGCACGCCGATGCGGCGATCACCGCCAAGCGTGGTATGAACGTCGATGAATATACCGCGGAGTACAATACTTCGATGCGGCTCTATCAGTTTATCGTCAATGATCTGTCCGACTTGAACGAGCAGCTCTTTCAAAATAATGCCGCCAGCTACCGGACACTCCAGCAGGCGATGCAGTTCACCGAGATCTCGAGTATGGTGCTCCTGGTGATCGTCATCCTGCTCACGACGGTGCTGGTCGTACAGATGACCAATAACATCGTGGCACCGCTGACGAGTCTGGCACATACGGCGGAAGCGGTCGGCGAAGGAAATCTTGAACTGCAGGTTATGCAGACCGAAGGAAATGATGAGATCGGGATCCTGACGCGTACCTTCAACGGAATGGTCACGAGCCTGAATTCCTATGTCATCCGTGTGCGTGAGAGTGCGGAAAAAGAACAGGAGATGATGGAGCGGGAACTGAAGATGCAGGCGCATCTGAAAGAAGCGCAGCTCCGCTTCCTCCAGGCACAGATCAATCCGCACTTCCTCTTCAACTCCTTAAATGCGGGCGTGCAGCTTGCGGAGATGGAGGATGATGAAAAGACCGCGGTCTTTTTGGAGCATATGGCGGACTTTTTCCGTTACAATGTCAAAAAGGGCAACAGCGATACGACGCTTAAAGAAGAAGTGACGTCGGTCGAAAACTATATTTATATTTTGAACGTGCGTTTTTCCGGAGAGATCGCGTTTGAAACGCAGATCGATGAGGAAGCGCTGCGCTTTCGGATGCCGAGTATGATCCTGCAGCCGATCGTAGAGAATGCGGTCAATCACGGGATCCGTGACATGGCAGGCGGCGGCCGGATCCTGCTGAAGATCCGTTATACGCCGGGAGAGATCACGGTGCGGATCGAAGACAACGGAAAGGGCATGAGCAGAGAACAGATCGAAGCGATCTATGCATCGAGCCTGGTACGAAAGGAAAAGGATTCGACAGGCATCGGCTTAGATAACGTTATTTCACGCCTTTCGCTCTATTATGACCGGGAGGATATTCTGGAGATCATCAGTGACGGTGAGGATACGGGAACCAGCGTGGTCCTGCACTTGCCGGAAAGAGAGGGTTTATAAGAAATGTTTCGGATTTTGATCGCAGATGATGAAGGCATCATGCGCGATTCCATCAAAAATACCATCCAGTCGACGTTCGGCAGCGAATGTGAGATCGAGACGGTCAGAACCGGCAGGGAAGTGATCGAGCATGCGGCAAGCTTCCATCCGGATATCGCCTTTGTGGATATCCAGATGCCCGGGATCTCCGGGATCCAGGCGATCAGTGAGGTGCAGAAGTTCAATACCTCGATCGTCTTTATCATCATCACCGCTTACGACCGCTTCTCCTATGCACAGGAGGCGATCAATCTGGGCGTGATGGACTATATTACCAAGCCCATCAACAAAAAGAAGATCATCGATGTTTGTACGCGGGCGATGCAGAAGGTGGAAGAGTCCCGCCAAAAGCGCAGTGATGATCTTCGTGTCAGAGAGAAGCTCGAGATCGTCATCCCGATGATCGAGACCGCTTTTGTCAGTAACCTCCTGCAGGAGGATAAGGCGGATACGCTGGAAAACTATCTGGAGATGCTGGACATCCACAGCGCCTTTGGCTATCTGGTCGTCCTGGAGTTCGGCGATCTGTGGGAGAACGGCGTTTTGACCAATGCCGTGGGCTCCAATGTCAAGGTCAACAATCAGTTCAGCCGTGTCAAAGAAGTGATCTACGATTTTCTCTCCTGCATCATCGGGCCGGTGATGGGCAACCGGATCATCCTCTTTGTGCCGAAGGAGCATGATCACAGTGAATACGAAGAGCGCGTCGAGATCATCACCAGGATCCGCAATATGATCCGCAGACTCGAAGGGGATCTGGAGCTGACGTTCCGCGCCGGGATCGGGGACATCGTGAAGGTCGCGCAGAGCTATACCTCGTATCAGCAGGCGATCCGCTGTCTCCGGAAAAGTGACGGGCATATCGTACATATCGCGGATTTGTCCGTGGCGGCAGAAGATAATACCGGGTATCCGCAGGAGACCGAATCACGATTTGTCCAGTATGCGATGAGAGGCGATGCCGAAAATGCAACCAGTTCCGCGAAAGATCTGATCCGCTGGATGCATGAGCACGGCAGCAGCAGAGAAGATGTGGAATTAAAGATCTTAGAGCTTCTGCTGCGCCTTGAGCGAAAGTCCAAAGAAGCCGGCATCATCAAGATGGATTTTCATCATAAGGAAAACTACATCACCGAGATCCGGGCACTGGAGGATCAGGAGGCGGCCGGGGTTTGGCTTGCGCATCAGATCAGGCTCCTTTGCGATGAGATCGAGACCACGAAAGAGGCGGAGAGCGATAGCGTGGTCAGCAAAGTGACAGCGTATGTGAAGGAACATTTTGCCGAAGAGATTTCACTGGATGATATGGCGCGGATGGTGGACATCAGTCCGTATTATTTCAGCAAGCTCTTCAAAAAAGAGACCGGAGAGAACTTTATCGAGTATTTGAACTACACCAGGATCGTGAACGCCAAGTTGCTGCTCGCGAATCCGAAATACACGATCAAGGAAGTCTGTGTCATGTGCGGTTACAGTGATCCGAATTACTTTAGCCGGATCTTTCGGAAGTATGAGGGGGTATCACCGTCAGAGTTTCGTGGGTAAGGGAGAATAACAATGAGAAAGGTATGGTCATGGGGTTTGGCGATGCTGTTTCTAATCCTGCAACTGACAGGGTGCGGCGCAGAGAGTGCGCAGCAGAGTGGGCAGGAGCGTGCAGATGACAGCATCCAGATTGGAATGAGCTTTGATTCGTTCGTCATCGAGCGATGGATCAGAGACCGGGATGTATTTGTCTCGCGGGCAGAAGAACTTGGTGCAAGCGTCAATGTGCAGAGTGCCAACGGAGATGTGCAGGAGCAGATCGAGCAGATCCGCTACCTGATCGAAAAAGAGGTGGATGTGCTGGTCGTGGTACCGACCGATTGCAGTGCCTTGTCGGCGGTTTTGGGGGAAGCAAAAAAGGCCGGCATCAAGGTGATCAGTTATGACCGGCTCGCGGAGAGCGCCGATGTCGATCTGTATATTTCGTTTGACAACGAGGAGGTCGGAAGGCTGATGGGACAGAACCTGGTTGCATCGCTCCCGGCCGGCAGTGAGCTGTTTATGATCGGCGGCCCGCTCACCGATGATAATGTGAAGATGGTCGAGGAAGGCTTTCACAGCGTGATCGACAAAAGCTCGCTGAACGTGGTCTTTTTATCCAGGTGTGAAAACTGGAATGCCGAAGAAGGATATGATGCGGTCAAATCCGCACTGCGGGAATATCCGGATGTGAGAGGCATCATGTGCGGCAATGATGATATTGCGACACAGGCGTTTCGCGCACTCTCGGAAGAGCGTGCCGCTGGCAAGGTCACGCTGACCGGACAGGACGGCGATCTGATGGCGTGTCAGAGAGTGGTCGAGGGGACGCAGCTGGTGACGGTTTATAAGCCGCTGGAAGATGAGGCAACACTTGCCGCGGAGTGCGCGGTCAAAATGGCAAGCGGCGAAGCACTCGACATTAAAAGGACGATCAACGACGGCACGTACGATGTGCCGTATGCGGAGCTGACGCCGATCGCGGTGACCAAAGAGAACATCGATGAAGTCATCATCGAGAGCGGTTATCATGCTAAAGACGAAGTTTATATGAATACCCTGCAACAGGACGCACAGGCAAGGAATCAGGCCGGCGACTTAGCAGTACAGAGCGCAGAGTAAAGATCATCCGCCATCGTAAGGGGCGGCCGGAATGCTGACCGGGTAGCACAAAACGTGCACCGGTTAGCATTTTTTTGTCCTGCGGATGGTGAGGCTAGCACATTTTTCAAAACAGAATTCCCTTTTTTGTGCTATTACTCGGCAAAACATGGATATTGTCCCCATGCTATATTTTGGGTGTAGCAAAGACCTGACAAACACAAGGAGGATGTTTTGTTATGAAGAGAAAATTAGTTAGTGTGTTATTAACGGCAGCACTCAGCATGTCATTGCTGGCAGGCTGCGCAAGCGAATCTGCTGACACAGCGGCAGAATCCGCAGCACCGGCTGCAGAGGCAGCAAAAGAAGAAGCAGCACCGGCTGCTGAAGAAGCAGCTCCGGCAGAAGAAGCTGCAGCAGAAGGACAGACGATCGGTATCGCAATGCCGACACAGTCCCTCGAGAGATGGAACAGAGACGGTTCTTACTTAAAGGATCAGTTCGAGAGCAAGGGTTATACCGTAGAGCTTACCTACTCCGATAACAAGATCGACCAGCAGGTAAAGGATATCGAAGGTCTGATCGCAGATGAAGTTGATCTTCTGGTTATCGCAGCAATCGACGGTGAGTCTTTATCCAACGTACTGGCAGATGCAAAGGATGCAGGCATTCCGGTTATTTCTTATGACCGTCTGATCATGAACACCGATGCAGTCAGCTACTATGTATCATTTGATAACTACACCGTAGGTACACTGCAGGGTCAGTTCGTCATCGATACGCTGGATCTGGACAATGCAGGCGATGCAGTTTACAACATCGAGTTCACCGCTGGTGATCCGGCTGATAACAACGCAGGATTCTTCTTCAACGGCGCATTTGATACCTTAAAACCGTACATCGAAGCAGGTACCTTAAACATCGTATCCGGTCAGTCCGAGTTCGATAAGGTTGCAACCGCAGCATGGGATACCGCTACCGCAATGGAGCGTTTCCAGAACATTCTCGGTTCTTACTATTCTGACGGTACACAGCTCGATGTAGCACTTTGCTCCAACGACTCTACCGCACTTGGTGTAACACAGGCAATCGAGTCCGACTATGCCGGTGACAACGATGTCATCATCACAGGTCAGGACGGTGACGTTGCAAACCTTCGTAACATCAAAGACGGCAAGCAGACCATGACTGTATACAAGGCAGTAGCAAACGAAGCTGTTGCTACACTGGATCTGGGTATCGCACTCTTAAACGGTGAGACACCGGATGCAAACCTGATCTCCGATTCCGGTTGGACATTTGACTGCGCATATGATACCGCTTCTTATGACAACGGTACCGGCATCATTCCTTCTTATCTGCTCGTTCCGACAGTTGTAACCGCAGAGAACATGGAAAAAGAACTGGTTGAGACCGGCTATTACATCGTTGATTCCGAAGGTTATCTCGAAGCACAGTAGAAGTAAGTAAAGCAAAACAAAAATCTGTAGTTCAAAGTATGGGGCGAGCGCCTGGTGTCTCGCCCCAATTTTGGAGGTGTTACGTTTGGCAGACTATATTTTGGAAATGAAAAATATCACGAAGCTCTATCCGGGTGTTAAAGCCTTAGATGACGTCAATCTGCAGGTAGAGCGCGGTGAGATTCATGCACTGGTCGGAGAAAACGGTGCCGGAAAAAGTACACTGATGAACGTACTGTCCGGAACGATCCCGCACGGCCAGTATACCGGTGAGATCATTTATAACGGAGAAGAGTGTACGTTTAACAACATTCACGACTCCGAAAAACTGGGGATCGTTATCATCCACCAGGAGCTTGCACTGATCCCGGAACTGACGATTGCCGAGAACATGTTCCTTGGCAATGAGCGTAAGAATTCCATCGGCAAGATCGATTGGAACAAGACGCATAAAGAAGCAAGCGAACAGATGAGAAGAGTAGGATTAAAGGAAAAATCCACGGTGCTGATCAAAGACATCGGTACCGGTAAGCAGCAGCTGGTAGAGATCGCAAAGGCGCTTTCCAAGAATGTAAAGCTGCTCATCCTTGATGAGCCGACCTCTTCCCTGAATGAAGAAGACTCAAAGATGCTGCTGGACATGCTTCTTGGATTCAAGAAGGAAGGTCTGACCAGCATCATTATTACGCATAAGTTAAATGAAGTAGCCTATTGCGCAGACAAGATCACGGTACTGCGTGACGGTGCGACCATCGAGACGATGGACAATCCGACACATGATATCGATGAAGAGCGCATCATCAAGGGGATGGTTGGCCGTGAACTGACCAATCGTTTCCCGGCCAGAGAGCATCATGTCAGTGACGAAGTCATGCTCGAAGCTAAGGACTGGACGGTATATCATCCGGTCTACACGGAAAAGTGTGTGGATAAGAAGGTAAGTTTCCATGTCAAAAAAGGGGAGATCGTCGGCTTCTCCGGCCTGCAGGGTGCAGGAAGGACCGAACTTGCGATGAGCCTGTTTGGCAAGAGTTACGGCAGTCACATTACCGGGCAGGAATTTATCAAAGGCAAAGAAGTACATCTGAAAAATGAGCACGATGCGATTGCGCACGGTCTTGCGTATGCAACCGAAGATCGTAAGGTCAATGGTCTGGTGCTGGAGGATTCCATTGCCTGGAATACGACCATGGCCAGAATGGAAAAGATTTCCAACAGAGGCATCATCGATGTACAGAAAGAGAATAAATATGCGGCGGAATTCGTGGATGCCATGAAAACCAAGACGCCGAGCATCCAGCAGGCGGTCGGAAATCTTTCCGGCGGTAATCAGCAAAAAGTCCTGCTTTCCAAGTGGATGTTTGCAGAGCCGGATATTTTGATCCTGGATGAGCCGACCAGAGGTATCGATGTCGGTGCGAAATATGAAATCTACTGCATCATGAACGAGATGGTTGCGGCAGGAAAAGCTGTTGTCATGATTTCTTCGGAACTGCCGGAACTTTTGGGCATGTGTGATCGGATCTATGTCATGAATGAAGGCGAGATCGTGGCTGAATTTGAGGCAAAAGAAGCAACACAGGAAAAGATCATGGGTGCAATTCTATCTTCGGATAAGAAAGTACAAGAGGAGGCAAACGCATGAGTGCAAGTAATGGTACAAGCTTGAATGTCAAAGCTTTTATTAAAAAATATACGATGGTCATCGCTCTGGTGGTCGTATTTATATTCTTTTCGTTTCTGACAGAAGGGAGACTGATGCTGGCGCAGAATGTATCGAATCTGCTGCTGCAAAACTCCTACGTTCTGGTCATGGCCTGCGGTATGTTGCTGTGTATCCTGACAGGTGGTAACGTCGATCTGTCGGTCGGTGCATCCCTTTGTTTATCGGCGGCACTTGCTGCAAAGCTTTTGCAGATCGGTGCGCCTGCGCTTGTGGCGATCCTGGCATCTCTCCTGGTAGGGGCGCTGATCGGTATCTGGCAGGGGTATTTGATCGGTTATATTCACATCCCGCCGTTTATCTGTACACTGGCAGGTATGTTCTTATTCAGAGGTCTCGGTCGTGTCATTCTCGATTCGAGAACCATCTCTGTCAGCAATGAGACCTTCTTAAATCTGTTTACTTCTTATATCCAGATCCCGGGTCTGGATGAAAACAAGCACTGCGTATCCGCACTGATCATCGGTATCGTGGTAGCGATCGCTGTTGCAGTGATCATGCTGATGAGCAGAGTGAGACAGAAAAAGAACGGTTATGAGACCGGTTCTCTTGCTGCAGCCATTGCAAAGCTCGTCGTGATCGATGCGTTGATCATTGCTTATACCTATAAGCTGATGAACTACAAGGGTGTTCCGGTGATGCTTCTGTGGATCCTGGTTGTTGTTCTGATCTTTGCATTCATCACCAGCTCTACCGTATTCGGACGTTATTTCTATGCAGTCGGCGGTAATGAGAAGGCAACGAAATTATCGGGTATCGATCCGAGACGTGTTTATTTCTGGGCGTATTTCCTGATGAGCTTTTTGGCCGGGCTTTCAGGCCTTCTGATGGTTGCCAGGATCGGTTCTGTCGACGGTAACATGGGCCAGTCCTATGAGATGGATGCCATTGCATCCTGCTTCATCGGTGGTGCATCCGCATACGGCGGATCCGGTACGGTACCGGGCATCATGGTCGGTGCGCTGTTACTTGGTGTCATCAACCAGGGTATGTCCATCTACGGTCTGTCCGATATGTGGCAGTACGTAGTCAAGGGTGCGGTTCTGCTGCTGGCAGTTGTATTCGATGTTGTTTCGAATCACAAGACCGGTAAGTCATAAAAAAGAGCGCAGGCCCGGTGCACGAATGTCCAACCCCCCTCTTTTTATGGTGGTGTGCCGGGCCTAATAAGTTCATGCGCTGAAATATGCTAGTGAGGAAGGGAGTCGTAGGTTTGACGTATGCCAAACGTACGGCTCCCTTTATTTGCGGGGCGCGGCGCCGATCCGGCTTCGCCGTGCTCACAGCGGGGGTGCCGATTTGAAGTTCTCTACCGCACATGTGCGAGCGCGCATGATCCGGCTTCGCCGTGCTCATAGCGGAGGTACCGTTTTGAAGTTCTCTACCGCACATGCGCAAAAGTCGCCATGCGGGGCATGGCTTTCACTTCTCATGAGCTACGCACATGAGAAGCCTTTTGCTTATGTGGGTAGAGATCCGGCTTCGCCGTCACGATCCAAATAAAAACAGCACCGATACCGTGCGAGCACGGTCGGTGCTGTTTCATTTGTCTCTACTTCAAATCGGATCGTCTTAAACGAACAAATTCATCATCTGTGTTTCATTGGTTTGTTGTTGGTTTTTCTGCATCTGGATCTGAACGTCGGAGAGGAGTTGTTCTTTCTCACGTTCGTTGTGTTGTTCGATGTAGTCTTCGATCGTCAGGCTGTTTTCCGCCGCAGTGAGGTTATACATTGCGGTCTGGTTATACAGAGAGACGTAGTCGATCGCATTTTCGGTGGACCCAAGAGAGGATCTGTTCGAGGATGCGATGTCGATCGCGTTATCGATCGTGGAGAGATCGAAGTCGCTGCTGGTGACATCC
>JAILPR010000264.1 GCA_024699355.1 Lachnospiraceae bacterium | reverse complement strand
ATGATCATCAATTATGTGCAGCCCTCGGAAGATGCGGCGATCGCAGAGAGCGGCGGCAAAGACTTTAAATTTACCAACAATCTGGAGTACCCGATCTATATCGAGGGAACCATCTCCGGAAAGAGCATTACCTTTACCATCTATGGTGTCGAGACAAGGGATGCAAGCCGTAGCGTGGAATATGAGAGCGTTGTCCTGGAGACAACGGTTCCGACCACGGATGTATTGACCGCAGATCCGACATTGCCGGCAGGTTATGTGGACATCACACAGTCGGTACACATCGGCTATAAAGCACAGCTGTGGAAGATCGTGAAAGAGAACGGAACGGAAGTCAGCCGTGAGCAGGTCAACAGCAGTACCTACAAAGCAGTTCCCCGTTATGTAACGATCGGAACCGCGACAGATGATCCGAATCTTGCAGCGCAGCTGCAGGCAGCGATCGATACGGCGGTTCTGGATAATGTCCAGGCTGTACTGGCAGGCGTATCCACCGGAGAAACCACGGACAATACCGCAACAGAGGATGTCAACGGAGAGCAGGCCGTGACACAGGAAGATACGACGCAGCAGGAAGCGGTCGCACAATAAAGAACAGGAACTCAAACGAACAGAGAGCAGCAGTGCTTTCTTTGGGAGATGCATATGACACAGCAGTTGAATTGGACAGTTTCACAGCAGACGGAACAGCACAATTCCTCTATGTCTAAAAGTGGCGCAGAGCAGGAGATGCTCTGCGCTTTTTTGCAGTCTCCGGATATTTTGGCGCAAATGGATGTGATCTGCATCGGCACGGTGGGAAGTGCAGGTGCGGCAATTCTGGCGGAAGAGAAACAGGAAGCATTGGCGGAAAAGTTCTCACCGAAGTTTTTACGACAGGCAAAACAGAATGCACAGGACGTGGAAGCCTGCAGGGAGATCATCTCCGAGGCCGCAGTCGCCGACGAGTCCGACGAGTGCGGACTGACTCAGTTGGGAAGCGGAGGCATTTTTCAGGGCCTTTGGAACCTGGCGGAGGCAGCAGGCGTCGGACTGGAGATCGTACTTTCACAGATACCGATCAAACAGGAAACCATTGAAATCTGCAACTTTTATCTGGTCAATCCCTATGAACTCCAATCGGCGGGATGCTATCTGATGCTGAGCCGGCAGGGATATCGCACCGTGGCACGGCTTCAAAAGCTGGGGATTTGTGCAAATGTCATCGGAATGACCATGGATAACAAAGATCGTGTGGTATTATATGATGGAGAGAGACGTTTCCTGGTAAAGCGGTATCGGGATGCGATAGAGCAAATTCAGAGGAAAGAAAGGAAACATAAATGAGGGAAGAATTATTATCGATTATTGAAAAAAACAGCCGCATTGATGTCAAAGAGCTGGCCGTGATCCTGGGTGTGACAGAGATCGATGTCATCAATGAACTGCAGAAATTAGAAGAAGAAGGCATTATTTGCGGATATCATACCATGATCAACTGGGACAAACTGGATGTGGAGAAGGTTTCCGCACTGATCGAAGTACGTGTGACACCGCAGCGCGGACAGGGCTTTGACAGCATTGCAGAGCGCATTTACAAATATCCGGAAGTACATGCGGTATATCTGATCTCCGGCGGCTTTGATCTTTTGGTATCCCTGGAGGGAAAGACCTTAAAAGAGGTATCATTCTTTGTCTCCGATAAATTATCGACACTGGATACCGTGATCAGCACCTCTACACATTTCATCCTGAAGAAATATAAAGATCACGGGACCATTCTGAGCAAAAAGAATGAAGATACCAGAGAGAAGGTGTCACCGTGAGAGACTTTTTATCCAAAACAGTAACACCGATCAAACCATCCGGAATCCGTAAATTTTTTGATATTGTATCGGAAATGGAAGATGCGATTTCGCTGGGTGTCGGTGAACCGGATTTTGATACGCCGTGGCATATTCGCGATGAGGGTATTTATTCCCTGGAAAAGGGAAGAACGTTCTACACTTCCAATTCCGGTCTGTTGCCGCTGCGTCAGGAAATCTGTAATTATATGAAACGCTCACAGAATCTGACCTATGATCCGAAACACGAAGTGCTGGTGACCGTTGGCGGTTCCGAAGCGATCGACATCGGATTGCGTGCTGTACTGGATCCGGGAGATGAAGTATTGATCCCGCAGCCAAGCTATGTATCTTACGAACCATGTACGATCCTGGCCGGAGGAAAGCCGGTCATCATCGATCTGAAGGCGGAACATGACTTCCGCCTGACACCGCAGGAACTGGAAGATGCGATTACGGAAAAGACCAAAGTATTGATCCTGCCATTCCCGAACAATCCGACGGGAGCGATCATGGAGAAAGAGGACTTAGAAGCGATCATTCCGGTGATCGAAAAGCATGACCTGCTGGTGATGTCTGATGAGATTTATTCCGAGCTGACCTACAAAGGAAAGCATGTTTCGATCGCATCACTTCCGGGGATGCAGGAAAGAACACTGTTGATCAACGGTTTTTCCAAAGCATATGCGATGACCGGCTGGAGACTCGGCTATGTTTGCGGACCGCAGGCGATCCTGGAGCAGATGACTAAGATCCATCAGTTTGCGATCATGTGCGCGCCGACAACAAGCCAGTATGCTGCAGTGGAAGCGATGAAAAACGGGGATGATGACGTTGCGATGATGCGTCAGGCATACAATGAACGCCGCAGATTTTTGCTGCATACGTTCCGGGAGATGAATCTACCCTGCTTTGAGCCGTACGGTGCATTTTATGTGTTCCCGTGCATCAAGGAATTCCAGATGAGCAGTGAAGAATTTGCAACCAGGCTCCTTCGTGAAGAAAAGGTAGCGGTGGTACCGGGAACGGCATTCGGTGATAGCGGAGAGGGCTTCCTTCGAATTTCCTATGCATATTCCTTAGAGAATTTGAAGCTGGCGCTTGGCAGAATCGCGGATTTCGTCGAGAGACTTCGTAAAGAACAGGGAAAATAAGAATTATGAGCCACACAGTAACTGTGTGGCTCTTACTACGTTATATGTTGCCGGCGGGCGGTGTAACAAACGCAGGCAGCGAAAGGAAGGAAATGCATATTATTTTACATCAGCCGGAGATTCCGGCAAATACGGGAAATATCGGAAGGACATGTGTGGCAACGGGGACAAGTTTGCATCTGATCGAGCCTCTTGGGTTCCAACTGGATGAGAGAGCGATCAAGCGTTCCGGCATGGACTACTGGCCAAAACTGGATGTCACAAGGTATATCAACTTCAAGGAGTTTCAGGAGAAACATCCGGGAGCCAAAATCTGGATGGCAACGACCAAGGCGCACCAGACCTATACGGAAGTGTCGTTTGGTATGGATGACTATATCATGTTTGGAAAAGAGAGTGGCGGAATCCCGGAGGAAATCCTGGTCGATCACGAGGAGACCTGTATCCGGATTCCGATGCTGGAAGAGATCCGGTCTTTAAACTTATCCAATTCCGTGGCGATCGTGCTATATGAGGCACTTCGTCAAAATCAGTTTGCGGGAATGCAGAAAAACGGGGAACTGCATCGCCTGCACTGGAAGGAATAAACAGTTACCGAAAGAAAAGCGATATGGAGGATATGATGGGGACTACGCAACAATGCTATGAACTGGGGGATATGCTGGCAATTTACCGGAAAGATGAGCAGGAACACATGGGGCTTGTCATCGTTCCAAAGGTATGTGGGGACGCCTTTGCGGAAAAAAGAGCAGCCATTGAAAACCTCGTGCAATGTAAATTTGCGGGAGAAACGTATATGGATGCCTACGCACAGGGGGTCACCATGCGTAACGGTGCCAGTACACAACAGCTGAGGTACCGGGAGCAGAAAGTGTCGCAGGATGCAACGCATACGCTGATCACAACGATCCTGGAAGATGCGCAGGGGCGTAAAGCCGTGCATGAACTGTACTGGGATGCGGATCGCCCCTATGTGACGATGCAGGTGCGGCTGGAAAATCACAGCAAAGAGCCTGTGCAGATCGAGTCCCTGCAAAGCTTTTCTCTATGCGGAATATCGCCTTATACCGAAGGTGACGGCGAAGAGACGCTGGAAATCTATCGGATGCGCAGTGCCTGGAGCAGGGAAGGAAAGGTAGAACATTGCACGGCAGAAGATCTGCAATTGGAAAATTCCTGGGCAAATCATGGGGTTCGCGTGTGCCGCTACGGTGAGGTCGGTTCACTTCCGGTCAATGGATTTTTCCCGTTCGGTGCGGTTTACGATAGTGCAAATCAGGTGTTTTGGGGTGCGCAGCTGGCACACAATGCTTCCTGGCAGATGGAGTTTTATCGAAAAGATGCAGGGCTTTCTTTTAGCGGTGGTCTGGCGGATCGGGAATTCGGACACTGGATGAAAACGCTTGCACCGGAAGAGAGCTTTACGACACCGCTGGCGATCCTCTCCACAATGAAGCAGGAGCATGGCAAATCGCAGGAGGAGAGTTTTGATCTGTTCTGTCAGAGACTGACGGCATACGGCTATGATCAGTTTCTGCAAAAACCGGCATGTGAGCAGACACTGCCGATGCTGTTTAATGAGTATTGCACGACGTGGGGCGATCCGTCGGAAGAAAAGATCACCGGGATCCTGGAAGCGATCCAAAACAAGGGATTTTCCTATTTTGTCATTGATTGCGGATGGTATAAACAGGATGGGATCCCCTGGGATCAGGGTATGGGCGATTATGAGGTCTCAGAGGCTCTCTTTCCGCATGGATTAGAGGCGGTGGTAGAAAAGATCCGCCAAAGCGGAATGCAGGCCGGGATCTGGTTTGAGATCGAAAATGTGGCGCGATATGCAAAGGCTTATCGGGAAGAGGAGCATCTGCTTAAGCGTGACGGGGCTGTACTGACAACCTTTGCCCGCAGATTCTGGGATATGAATGATCCCTGGGTCGAAGCGTATCTGACAAAGAAAGTGATCGGGACACTGCAAACCTATGGTTTTACCTATATGAAGGTCGATGATAACGATACGATCGGCATTGGTTGTGATGGGGCAGAATCTCTGGGGGAAGGGCTTCGCAAAAATATGGAAGCGACCGTACGGTTTTTCAAAAAGGTCAGCGCAAGTATTCCCGGGATCGTTCTGGAGAATTGCGCATCCGGCGGGCACCGGTTAGAGCCGCTGATGATGAGCCTTTGCTCGATGGCATCTTTTTCGGATGCACATGAGTGTGTAGAGATACCGATCATTGCAGCAAATCTCCATCGACTGATCACACCGGCGCAGAGTCAGATCTGGGCGGTGATCCGGGAGAATGATACGACGGATCGGATCCGCTATTCTCTGTGTGCGACGCTCCTCGGGCGCCTGTGTATGTCCGGGGATGTCACGCAGCTTAAGAAGGCGCAGTGGGAAGTGATTGAGGAAGGATTACGGTTCTATCAAAAGAGTGCGCAGATGATCCGGGATGGTAAGAGTGTGATCTACACCTCTAACATGCGCAGTATCCGTCATCCGAAAGGATGGCAGGTGGTGGTCAGAGAATCTGCCGAAGGGATCCTTGTTGTGGCACATGTTTTTGCAAATGCGCCAAAAGAGAGCATAAAAATCCCGCTACCGGGCAACTATCGGATCACCGACAGCTATTTTGGCAGCGGGGAGCAGGCATCGATCGAAGGGGAGATGCTTTCCTTATCCATGCCAAACGACTTTAGAGCGCTGGCACTTCATCTTCATCCACAACCGGCAGAGAAAAGATAAACTCTGTCCCCACCCCTTCTGTGGATATCACGTTGATGTGTTCACCGTGTGCGTGGATAATTTCCTTGGTGATAGAGAGACCAAGACCGGTTCCTTTCTTATCCTTGCCACGGGAGAGATCGGATTTATAAAAGCGATCCCAGATGAGTTTTAAATCATCCTTGGGGATTCCGATACCGCTATCTTTGACGGAGACGAAGATTTTATTCTTCTTCTCCGTCGTTTCGATTTTGATGATGGAATTGTGGTGCGAAAACTTTACCGCATTATCCAAAAGGTTATAGATGACCTGCTGGATCTTCCCGAGATCCGCATTGACCGGCATGACATCGCCTGTTAACACCAGCTCGATCGCGATGGATTTCTGACGGCAGGTACCTTCAAAAGAAGCCGCGGAATCACGAATGACGGCGTTGATATCAAAGATCGTTTTCTCCAGGATCATGCCCTTGGTGTTGAGGTTATTTAAGGTCAAAAGGGAATTGGTCAGCTTGGTCAAACGCTCGGTTTCGGATAACACGATCCCGAGATACTTTTCATGCAATTCCGGCGGAATGGTTCCATCCAGCATCGCCTCGAGATATCCGTGAATCGAGGTCAGCGGCGAGCGGAAATCGTGAGAGACGTTAGCAACAAACTTCTTTTGATTGTCTTCGGATCTGGCGATCTCACTGGCCATATAGTTCAGGGAAGCAGCCAGATAGCCCATTTCGTCATCGCTTTCTACGGAAAACTCATAGTGCATGTTGCCGGCGGCGTATTGTTCTGTGGCTTCCGTGATCTTACGCAGCGGAATATAGACGATCTCGGTAAAAACGATCAGGATGATCAGGGAGAGGACAAACAGGATGATCAGCATCGTATAGGAGATGACCATCTGATTGTTGGCTTCTTCGATCATAGAGGAGACCGAGGTATGAATGACAACGTATCCCTGCACCTTAAAGTTATAGGAGATCGGTGCAAAGACGCTTAAGACGTCCTCGTCAAAACTCTGGAAAAAGGTACCTTCGGTGTAGTAGGAACCGGCAGTAACCGTGGAATCAAAATTCTGGATCACAACTTCGGTTTCGACATCCACCGGCTTATCGGAACTGAGCACGAGACGACCGGACGGGTTGATGATCCAAATGGTGCTGTTGTTATAAAGCGCCAAAGCATCGATCTGATTCTTGACCGTATCCAGACTGGTCTGATTGGCATAGAGATCGGATGCATAGGTATCCGCGATCAGGATCGCTTCGCGATAGGTAGAGTCGGCACGAGTCTTTTTGACATGGTCAAGCGTCATATTATAGACAAATGTGGCGACGATCACGAAGCCGAAGAATCCGAAGATCAAATAGCCCAGAATGAATTTTAAATAGAGTGTACGTCTCATGTAAATGTCCTGTTTCCTACTGCGTTACTTCAAACTTATAGCCTTTTCCCCAAATGGTGGCAATGCGCCAGCCTTCGTGATCATTGATCTTTTCACGCAGGCGCTTGATGTGTACATCTACCGTACGCGTATCTCCGATGTACTCATACCCCCAGATCTGATCCAGGAGCTGCTCTCTGGTAAAGACGTGGTTAGGCGAAGATGCCAGGAAATATAACAGTTCCAGTTCCTTGGGCGGCATATCCACGGGCTTGCCCATATAAAGAACGGAGTAGTTGGTCTGATTGACGATCAGATCAGGGTATTCCACGCACTGAAGTGATGGATCCGCCGAAGAAGACGGTGCCGGTTTGTAGCGGCGAAGTACCGCCTTGACACGAGCGACCAGCTCTTTGGAGTCAAACGGTTTTTCCATATAATCATCCGCACCCATTTCCAGGCCGAGAACTTTGTCAAAGACTTCTCCTTTGGCCGAGAGCATAATGATCGGAATCTGAGATTTTGCACGGACCTCACGGCAGACCTGATAGCCGTCGATGCCGGGAAGCATCAGATCGAGCAGAATCAGATTTGGCTGAAAAGATTCCACAGCGGTCAGCGCGCTTTCCCCATCATTGACGATCTCGGTCTGAAAACATTCCTTCGTCAGATACAGGGAAATCAATTCTGCGATGTTATTGTCATCATCTACGATTAAGATTTTCTGTTTGGTTGCCATGTCCCCTCCAATACTTGTCCAAGTTGCATCCTGCGGTTTGGACAGTGATAGTTTAACCCTTGAATGTTGCAATGGTCACACCGGCATCTCCCTCGCCGAACTCCCCAAGGCGATAGCTGTCGATGATCTTACATTTCTTTAAATACTGTTGTACTGCTTTACGCAGAACGCCGGTCCCTTTTCCGTGGACGATCCGCACTGTGGAAAGGTGAGCAAGATAAGCATCATCCAGATACTTATCGAGCTGCATGATCGCTTCATCGGCGGTCAGCCCCAGAAGATTGATCTCTGAGGAGACACTGAAGGCTTTGCCCATACGAAGCTTACCGGATTTTTTGCCGGAACTGATGGAAGATGTGCCGGCACCGGTGACGGTTTCTTCCTGTACGGCGATCAGGTCGGATAATTTGGCCTGGGTACGCATGATGCCACACTGGACAAAGAGATTACCGTTTCGATCCGGCATGGAACTGATCGTTCCGGTAAGGCCCATGGAAACAATCTTGACCTTATCTCCGATATGAATATCTTTTTCAGACAGGGAAGAACCTGCCGGTTTTTGCTCTTTTTTCTGTACGGAGATCTTGCTGTTCTGATCACTGATCTTGCCGTGCAGTTTTTGACGCGATTGTTCCAGTTCCCGCATCGTGGTGTTTTCGCCCGCTTTGCGGAACAGACGGATAGTCTCATCCGCATAGTCTTTGGCTTCCTGCAGAATATCACGAGCTTCTTCCCGGGCATCACGCAGGAGATCTTCGCGACGCGCATCCAGTTTGGAGGTCTTCTCCTCCAACTGCTTTTTCAGCGTTTCGGCTTCTCTGCGGAGCTGTGTGATCTCGGCTTCTTCACGATCGATCTTGATCTTGCTCTGCTGCAGATCGGAGATCAGATCCTCAAAGCTTTCTTTGGAGTCACTGATCTGCGCTTTGGCCGCATCGATGATATGATCCGGAAGCCCGAGCCGCGATGAGATCGCAAATGCATTGGACTTTCCGGGGATACCGATCAGCAGGCGGTAGGTCGGGCGCAGAGACTCGACATCGAATTCACAGCAGGCATTCTCGACAAACGGTGTGGAAAGAGCATAAACCTTCAGCTCACTGTAATGCGTGGTCGCCATGGAGCGAATGCCGCGCTGATGCAGATAATCCAGGATGGAGATGGCCAGAGCCGCGCCTTCCGTCGGATCGGTTCCGGCACCAAGCTCATCAAAGAGACAAAGCGCATGTTCATCCGCGTGCTTTAAGATCTGCACGATGTTGGTCATGTGCGAGGAGAAGGTCGAGAGAGACTGCTCAATACTCTGTTCATCGCCGATATCCGCATATACTTCACGAAAGACCGATAATTCCGAACGGTCCAGCGTCGGAATATGAAGACCGGCCTGACCCATCAGCGTTAAGAGACCGATGGTCTTTAAGGAGACGGTTTTACCGCCGGTATTGGGGCCGGTGACGACCAGAAGGTCAAAGTCTTTGCCGAGCATGAGATCAATCGGAACGACCTGCTTGGCATCGATCAGCGGATGGCGCGCTTTGCGCAGATACACCCGATGCTCTTCGTTAAAGATCGGTCTGGTCGCATTCATATCGACGGCAAGCTGGGCTTTGGCAAAAATAAAATCCAGCTGTGTCATGATCTGCTGATCGGTCTTTAAATAAACCACCTGCTCCGCCGCCTGAGCACTGAGTTTGCCTAAAATGACCGCAATCTCATCCCGCTCTTCGGCAGCAAGTTCGCTGAGCCTGTT
Source organism: Lachnospiraceae bacterium (assembly GCA_024699355.1). Lineage (GTDB taxonomy): Bacteria > Bacillota > Clostridia > Lachnospirales > Lachnospiraceae > SIG336. The sequence goes on along the minus strand of JAILPR010000264.1, from coordinate 4,337 downwards.
GTTCAACGCCACAACTGCAGAGGGTTCGATAAAATAGGTGGAGCCGGATGCAGACTGATCGTGCACCATACCGGAAACCAGAGACTTGTACTCTGCTTTGACCGGGATACAATAGCGGTCACCGCGCTGTGTGATCACAGCATCCTGCAAATAGGTGCGATAGCTTCCGTTGACCATGCTCAAAAGCTGCGCATGGATCTTATCCCCGGTGGTCAGTACCTCGCGACGGATCCGCTTTAAATTCTGGCTGGCATCATCCGCGATCGTATCTTCCGCGAGAATGCAGCGTCTGATCTCTGTGGAAAGCGGGGTCAGCGGGGCAAGGTCCTCAAAATAATGGGATAATACATCGCCACCGGTTTCTTCCGTATCAGGATCGGCAGTCTGCCCGTCTGCTTCGCGGCCGTAAGATTTTACCCGTGCAACATTCTCTAAAAATTGTGCGATATGTAACAACTCGGAGGCCGAGAGGGAGGCACTTGCCTGCAGCGACAAATAAGCGCCGCCAAGGTCTCTGGTGGAACCAAACGAGGTCGAGCCAAAGCGAAGGATCCTGCTGAGTGCGTCCGCAGTTTCATGCTGTGCCTGTTCAATGGTCGTAAGCACGACCGAAGGGCGCAGCTTTTCGCAAAGTGCGCGTCCCGGTGCGCAGGTGGCACGGGCGGTTAACATATCGATGATTTTGTGAAATTCTAATACTCTTAAACTTTTTTCATTCATATAGACATACCTTTTTATATTTTACCTCAAAGAAGGGGCACGCTTCAAGATGAGGAGACGGGCAAATGTGCGGCTTCCGGTAGAGATCCGCCATGATGTGAAATCCGGAGGGAACCGGTGGATTGCTTTACACGTTTTGGTGGATAGTCTATACTGTAAAAACGGATCAACATCGAAAAACAGTCGAGAATATGCGCATTTTGCGTATGCTTGAGGAAAATACCATGGCAGAATCAGAGCAGAAACCATCTGAAGAACTCAAAGAAGTTCCCAAAACCGAAACCGATTTTCTGCAGGAAAAGATCAAAGAGCGTCCGATCAACCGTAAAAAGCTGGTGCGACACACGATGGCAACCGCAGGACTTGCGGTGGTCTTCGGTATCGTGGCCTGCGTAACATTTTTGATCGTATCGCCGATCATTTCCAACAGGATCAATCCGCAGGAAACCGTCCATACGGTAACGTTTCCGGAAGAGACGGAAGAGCTTGATCCACAGGATATGGCGGTGGATGAAGAACAGCTTCACATCAGCCAGATGGAAACAGAGGCAGCGCAGGCAGAGAGTATGCCACCGCAGACGCAGCCGGAGATGCCGGAGCCGGAATCCGAAGAACTGACGGAGACCGAGGCGCAGGAGTTGGCATTGCAGGGTGTGAAGGAGCAGTATGCGGCGCTTGGAAGTCTGGCGGATGAGCTGACCAGTTCGCTGGTCACGGTCATGACCATGAGTGAAGATACGAGCTGGATCATCGGAACCCTGCAGGATTTAAATGAGATGAGTGGTCTGATCCTGGGAGATAACGGCAGGGAACTGCTGATCCTGGTAACAGATTATCAGACCCTGGCGGATGCGGACAGCATTTACGTGACCTTTGCTTCCGGAGAATCGGCGGAAGCAACCATGAAAAAGTATGATACCACAACGAAACTGGCGGTCCTGTCCGTGGCGCACAGTGCAGTAACGACGGATCTGTTGGAAGCGGTAACGCCGGCGGTACTCGGCAGCTCTCTCGGGACGAGATCTGTGGGGGCACCGGTGATCGCGATCGGCGCACCGACCGGATCAAGCGGATCCTTGGTATACGGCATGGTGACGGCGCAGAGCCTTTCTCTGGATATGGTCGATGCGGATTATAAGCTGCTGACAACCGATATTTCGGAAAATGATGCCGCAAGCGGAGTGATCGTCAATCTGCAGGGGCAGATCCTGGGGATCATTTATCATCCGGAAAAAGAATCCGGAGTGTTAAGTGCGATCGGAATTTCCGAACTGAAAAAGAGCATCGAAAAGCTCTCCAATGGCGGAGATCTGGCATATATGGGGATTCATGGATCGGAAATCTCCAACGTGGTACGGCAGCAGTATCAGATCCCGACGGGGGCCTACATTGCCTCCATCGAAATGAGCTCTCCGGCAATGCGCGCCGGCATCCAGAGCGGTGATATCATTACAGAATTTAACGGCAACGTCATCACGTCCTACAGCGAACTGATCAAGCAGCTCGTGGCGGTAAACAGCGGTGATGAAGTCGAAGTAACATTGGTTCGGCAGGGACAGGGCGATACCTATCAGGAAATGACGGTTACCGTAGAACTGTCCGCGCAGCCGTAGAGAGGAAGTAAGAACAGTGAAGTACATCAAAGAGTATCATGAAGGAGATAGAGTCTTTGACATCTATCTGTGCAAACACAAGACCAGTGCAGTGACTAAAAACGGAAAGGCATACGAGACCGCGACCCTGCAGGATAAAACCGGGACGATCGAAGCCAAGATCTGGGATCCGAACAGTATGGGGATCGTGGATTTTGACGCTCTTGATTATGTTGAGGTATATGGAGAGGTCACCGCATTCAACGGGATGCTGCAAATCAATGTAAAACGGACCAGGATTGCGCAGCCGGGAGAATATCAGGCATCCGATTACCTGCCGGTAAGCCGTTATGATGTCGAGGAAATGTATCAGGAACTCTTAGCGCTGATCGGAGGGATCAGGAATCCTTATCTGCATCAGTTGCTGGAGGAATTTTTTGTAAAAGATCAGGACTTTATACAGAAATTTAAACTCTCATCCGCAGCCAAAAGTGTACACCATGGCTTTGTCGGTGGTCTTTTGGAGCATACCTTAAGTGTTACCAAACTGTGTGATTTTTATTGCACCCGATATGCCAAATTAAACAGAGATCTGCTGCTGACGGCCGCGATGTGTCATGATATCGCCAAAACCAGAGAACTCTCTCCGTTCCCGGAGAATGATTATACGGACGAAGGAAATTTCCTGGGACATATTGTGATGGGCTCGGAGATGGTAGGTCGTGCCGCAGATCGGATCGAAGGTTTTCCGGTCAGACTCAGACAGCAGTTACAGCATTGCATTTTAGCGCATCATGGAAAGCTGGAGTATGGTTCACCGAAGGTTCCGGCGCTGATGGAAGCCATCGCATTAAACTATGCAGATGATACCGACGCAAAGATGGAGACCTTCACAGAACTGTTGGAAGGTACGACGGAGCAGGGCTGGCTGGGTTATCAGCGGCTCTTTGAATCGAATGTGATCGCAACACGCATCGAGGAATCCTAAATGAGATTTGAGAAGAACCAATTAGCGGAAGTTCGCATTGAAGATATTGGATCCGAAGGGGAAGGCATCGGCAAAGTCGATGGCTTTCCTTTGTTCGTTAAAGACACCGTTGTCGGAGATCTGGTTCGTGTGAAGCTGACGAAGGTGAAAAAGAATTATGCGTTTGCACGCCTGGAAGAGATCCTGGAAGAAAGCGCCGACCGGATCACACCGCCATGTCCGAAGTATCGCGCCTGTGGCGGCTGTCAGATTCAGCAGCTGTCCTACGGGAAGCAACTGGAATTCAAGCAAAAGAAGGTCTGGAATGATCTGCTGCGGATCGGAGGATTTACGGAAAGGGAACTTTCGGAAGTCTTTTTGCCGATCCTTGGGATGGAAGAGCCCTGGCGATATCGGAATAAAGCGCAGTATCCGGTAGGGAGGGACAAAGAAGGCAGTGTCATTACCGGATTTTATGCCGGCAGGACACATTCGATCATTGCCAATACCGATTGTCTTTTGGGCGCAAAGGAGAACGAGGCGGTCCTGATGGCCGTGCTAAACTATGTCAAAGAAAGCGGCTGCAGTATTTACAACGAAGAAACCGGAAAAGGTCTGCTGCGCCACGTGCTCATCCGTAAAAGCAGAGCAACCGGGGAGGTGATGGTGTGCCTGATCCTGAACGGGCGTAAGCTCCCCGGGCAGGAGTTGCTGATTAGGGAATTTCAAAAGATCCCGGAGATCGTCAGCATTTCGATCAACGTCAATACGGAACAGACCAATGTGATTTTGGGAAAAGAGACAGTCTGCATCAGTGGAAAACCGCAGATCGAAGATACGCTGTGGCTGTGGGATGAAGAGGGACAGCGGACCGGGGAGCACGTCACGTACCGGATCTCTCCGAATTCGTTTTATCAGGTGAACCCTGTGCAGACAGAGCGGCTCTATTCTCTGGCGCTGCAGTATGCCGGGCTGACCGGGACAGAGATCGTGTGGGATCTGTACTGCGGCATCGGGACGATTTCCCTCTTTCTGGCAGGGCATGCAGGGAAGGTCTA
>JAILPR010000190.1 GCA_024699355.1 Lachnospiraceae bacterium | reverse complement strand
GCCAAACGGATCTCGGAGCTTGATCTGGATGGATATGCGGTCGGAGGTCTCGCCGTCGGAGAAAGCCATGAGGAAATGTATCATGTGCTGGAAGAAGTCGTACCGTATCTGCCAAAGGAGAAACCGACGTATCTGATGGGTGTCGGAACGCCGGCCAATATCCTGGAGGGCGTAGAGCGCGGTGTTGATTTCTTTGATTGCGTATATCCGTCGAGAAACGGCAGACACGGACATGTCTATACGAACTTTGGCAAGATCAACCTCTTCAATCAGAAATACGAAAAGGATATGCGTCCGATCGAAGAAGGCTGTCAGTGTCCCGCCTGCAGGAGATACTCGAGAGCGTATATCAGACATCTGCTTAAGGCCAAAGAGATGCTGGGGCTTCGCCTCTGCGTACTGCATAACCTGTATTTCTACAACACGATGATGAAGGAAATCCGCGATGCACTCGATGCAGGCGTCTTTTCCGTTTACAAGAAGCATAAACTGGAGAGCATGGAGCGCGGAGAAGAAGCATAAGGGTGCTTTGTATTTTACGCAAATCAGCGCACAATATCATTGCAATCAGCGTGTTTTTTGTGTATGATAAGCAAAGTATGAATCGATCATGGAGGAGAAGTTATGAGTCTTAATTTGTTAACAACAACAGATGCATCTGCCGGTATGGGAATCGGTGTGATCATCGTTTATGTCGTCATTATCGGTCTGTTCTTCTGGCTGTTCATCTCGAATCCGCAGAAGAAGGAGCAGAAGCGTATGCAGCAGTTGCTTTCCGGCCTTGAGGTTGGCGATGCGGTATGCACGACCAGCGGCTTCTACGGCGTTGTCATTGACATCAAAGAAGATACAGTTATTGTTGAATTCGGTAATAATAAGAATTGTCGTATCCCTATGCAGAAAACTGCAATTTCGCAGGTAGAAAAAGCTGAAAAGAACTAAGCATTGAATGGAGCACTTCAGATTCACCTGTAGGGGATCTGAGGTGCTTTTTGTATTCACCATCAATAGGATCCGGTTGCTTGAGGAGGCAAAGGATCCGGGAAGAGAGGAAAGAGGAAAACATGAAGTTTCAAATCACTTGTATCCCGGGAGACGGCATCGGCCCGGAAATCGTTACGGAAGCCAAAAAGGTCTTAGACCGTGTGGCAGATGTCTATGGTCATGAATTTCTTTATACGGATGTGTTAATGGGAGGATGTTCGATCGACGCCTGCGGGGAGCCGCTGACGGAGGAAGCGATCGAAACCTGCAAAAAGGCTGATGCGGTCCTGATGGGATCGATCGGCGGCAATACCTCGACATCACCCTGGTATCAGCTGCCGCCGCAAAAGCGTCCGGAAGCCGGTCTGTTAAAACTCCGTAAGTCTTTAAATCTGTTCGCAAATCTGCGTCCGGCTTACCTATATCAGGAACTTGCCGCAGCCTGCCCGTTAAAAGAAGCGGTGGGGGCTGCCGGATTTGATATGCTGATCATGAGAGAACTCACAGGAGGTCTCTATTTCGGTGCTCGTTCCACTGTGACCGAAAACGGCATTCGCAAAGCAACCGATACGTTAACGTATGATGAGACAGAGATCCGCCGTATCGCGATCAAAGGCTTTGAGATCGCCAGAAAGCGGAAAAAGAAAGTAACCAGCGTCGATAAGGCAAATGTGCTGGATTCATCCAGACTCTGGAGAGCGGTTGTCAATGAAGTCGCAAAAGATTATCCGGATGTGACCCTGGAGCATATGCTGGTCGACAACTGCGCGATGCAGCTGGTCAAAGATCCGGCACAGTTTGATGTCGTTCTGACGGAAAACATGTTTGGCGATATTTTATCGGATGAAGCCAGTATGATCACCGGCTCGATCGGAATGCTGTCAAGTGCCAGTCTCAATGATACGAAGTTTGGCCTTTATGAGCCAAGCCACGGATCCGCTCCGGATATCGCCGGGAAAAATATTGCCAATCCGATCGCAACGATCCTGTCCGCAGCGATGATGCTCCGGTACAGTTTCGATCTCGACAAAGAAGCTTCGGCGATCGAGGATGCGGTTCAAAAAGCGTTGCATGACGGTTATCGCAGCGTGGATATTTATTCGGACGGGATGAAGAAAGTCAGCTGCAGTGAGATGGGCGATGTGATCGCACAGAATATTGAGAGGTAATTGAGATGAGAAGTGACAATGTAAAAGCAGGAATCCAGCAGGCACCACACAGAAGTCTGTTTAATGCGCTGGGATTTACCGAAGAAGAAATGAGAAAACCGATGGTCGGTATCGTCAGCTCCTATAATGAGATCGTACCGGGCCATATGAATCTGGATAAAATTGTCAATGCCGTGAAGCTTGGCGTTGCCGAAGCCGGCGGCGTTCCGGTGGTATTTCCGGCGATCGCGGTTTGCGATGGGATCGCCATGGGACATGTCGGCATGAAATACTCTCTGGTCACCAGAGATCTGATCGCGGATTCCACAGAATGTATGGCAATGGCGCATCAGTTTGACGCGCTGGTCATGGTTCCGAACTGCGATAAAAACGTACCGGGCCTGTTGATGGCAGCCGCAAGGATCAATGTGCCGACCGTATTTGTATCCGGCGGTCCGATGCTGGCCGGTCACGTCAAAGGCAAAAAGAGAAGTTTATCCTCGATGTTTGAGGCGGTTGGTGCACATGCAGCCGGCACGATGAGTGAAGAGGATGTCAGAGAATTTGAGCAGAAGGTATGTCCGACCTGCGGATCCTGCTCCGGAATGTATACTGCCAATTCCATGAACTGCCTGACAGAGGCACTGGGTATGGGCCTGCGTGGTAACGGAACGATCCCGGCGGTTTATTCCGACCGTATCAAACTGGCGAAGCATGCCGGTATGGCGGTCATGGAGATGCTGGAGAAAGATATCCGTCCGCGTGACATCATGACCAAAGATGCCATCTTAAATGCACTGACGGTGGATATGGCACTTGGCTG
>JAILPR010000181.1 GCA_024699355.1 Lachnospiraceae bacterium | reverse complement strand
GAGACGCCAGTTCTGCGGTACGGTATTACCGCCCGCATAATCTGTTAGAAAGTCCGCGATCAAATCCTTCTCTTCTTTGGTATACGTATCAAAAATCTGTTCATGACAAATATCCAGACAGATAACCAATGCACAGGTCTCAACGGTTTGCTGAAACGCCATCACCGGATCGGTGCCGCCATATTCTTTTTCCATATCCGTATAATAGCGGACAAAGTTTGGATCGCCCGGCGTAACAGCACGCAAGATCTGTTTTTTATAATAATCTTTCAGAACGATCCCGCCGATCGTTAGATCCGGTTCGATCGCGATCAAAGGTGCTGCGATAAAAAAAGTTCTCGTCAATCCCTCGAAGTATTCCGCCTGCACTTTCCATGCCGGAGTGTGTGCATTCGGATACGTGATCTCCGTCTCATACCGCGGTACGATACAGGGCTCCTCCGGTGAATTCATATGTTCAAAAACACCCTGCAGCATATATTTTCCGGCATCAATCCAATGCTTTCTGGTCAGCCCCGTATACGGGCTTAACGTATAATCCGGCCTCTCCGGTACAAAGATCATTTCTATCTCCCTTCCAAAGGTCTTACCTTTTCAACGCATTTATTGATAAAAAACGTAACTCTACCAGATAAATAATTCTTTCTCCAGCAGTTTCATGATCGCCTCGATAAAGAAATAGTCCCCATAGATGATCGTAAACTCATGCTCCGCATCATGATATGCCGCCGTACACTTTGTTAATAGTGCATCGCTTTCCGTTCCCCAGATACAACGCTGTTCATCCAGCGTACGAAGTAGCTTCATCGCCGCAGATAGATATTTTTCTGCATCCGGTGTCCATCCTTCTCCCGCATCTTTTATGAGGCATCGGTAGAGTTCGATCAGGCCACAGGCCGCAATGGCTGCTGCCGTAGAGTCTTCCCAGGTCACATCCCTTGGTTGTCTAAAGTCTACCGGGATCGGTCCGCTCTCAGGGATACAGGATATAAAGTAATCCGCAGATGCTTTTGCTGCCGCCAGGTACTCCGGATCTTTCCCATGCAGATAGCTTAACGTAAATCCATACAAAGCCCAGGCCTGGCCTCTGGTCCAGGAGGAGCCAACGCCATATCCCTGGCCACCTACTGCTTCTTTCATATCTCCGGTAGCAATATCAAAATTGACGATATGATGCGCGCTGCCATCTTCACGAAGAAATGCCTTCTTGCATGTATTGGCATGCGCTCTGGCGATCATTTCGAAACGAGGATCTTCGGTCACTTCACTTGCCCAATAAAGCAGCGGCAGGTTCATCATGCAGTCAATGATTGCAAAGCCCCTGCGATCGATATTTCCAAAATCATTCCATGCACGGATAAACTGTCCCTGCAGGTTAAAACGTCCTGCCAGATTGGCTGCTGCCAAAAGGCCTCTGTTCTTCGATGCCTCATTGTGATCAACTCTCCAATGCGCAACCGCCGTCGGAAGATAGCGAAAGCCACTATCATGATCCATGTCTTGATAGCGTAGAAGCACCGCATCCAGTTTTTCTTCTACCAGGAGTGCTGCTTCACGATACATTTCCTCTCCGGTTAGGTGATATAATTGCCACATTTCACCGCCCCAGAATCCATTGGTCCACCAGCCGATATGTGCATCATCCGAACAATCATCAAACACACCATCTTGGGTCCGATACGGAATCTTTTCTTTGCTTCGCGCTGTAACAACCTGCATCTTTTCTATCAACTTTTTTGCCGCGCCCTGTGCCCATGTTCGATCCATTTCCCGATACATCTTATCCTCCTACGCTCTGCTACTTCCATTCGTTTCTGTCTATTTCATTGTATTTTGGTCTATTTCGTGTTACAACAAAGAAAACTGCTTGAAAATGAACATTTTCTGCTTTGGGAGGATGAGATGATAGAAATTGGGCGATGTGGTTTTTCCAGTAAGCACCCAATCGGTTTTCGGCGCGTATATGAGCATCCAACGACAGAATACGTATTGCTTTTGATTCATACACCTGCACACTTTCGGATTTGTGGCATAGACTATAAAGTTCAGGAAAACTGTTTTGTGATATTCGGAATTGGAGAATACCCCTCCTATGAATGTCCGGATGCGGAATATATGGATGACTGGGTACACTTCCGCCTTACCGGTGAAGATCAGAATTTATTATCAGAGTTACAGATTCCGGTCAATGTGCCAACATTTTTACCGCAGATGAATTCTCTCTCTGCGTTATTTCGTCAGCTTGTTTTTTCCAGATTTTCAGATGAATACTATAAAGAACCGTTTATGAACAATTGCATGAAAGCGATCCTGTATCGCCTCGCTTCCTTGCAACGCTCTTCCCTGGCACACCTCGAGGGCCTGCCTTTTTATGATGAGATGCTCTTGCTGCGTGCCCGGATCAAGAGTAACTCCAATGCCGTCGGCAGCGTGTCCGACCTGGCTGCAACACTCAATCTTTCCGTTTCATATTTTGAACACCTTTACAAGCGTTATTTCCACATTTCCTGTATGCAGGATATCATCTTATCCAAAGTTGAGCGAGCAGAATATTATCTTTTAACCACAAATTATCCGGTGCATTATATTGCGGAGTTTTGTGGATATCAGAGTACGCAGCATTTTATCCGACAGTTTAAATCCATTGCCGGGATTACGCCGAATCAGTTCCGAAAGAATAATAAAATTCCCTGCACAAGCCTTTCTACCAATACTGATACTGAAAGAATC
>JAILPR010000171.1 GCA_024699355.1 Lachnospiraceae bacterium | reverse complement strand
AAGGCTTCTTTTCCTCTGATCTCACCGACGATAATCCGGTCCGGACGCATTCGAAGCGCCGATTTGATCAGATCCTGCATTGTTACGGCATTGGTACCCTCGCTGTTGGCGTTTCTGGTCTCAAGCCGCACCAGATTCTCGATCCCCTGAATCTGCAGTTCCGCACTGTCTTCGATGGTGATGATGCGCTCCGTATGCGGAATGAAGTTCGATAGCGCATTTAAAAATGTTGTTTTCCCGGAGCCGGTCCCACCGCTGATGATGATGTTGTATCCGGCTTTGACGTAGCGCTCCAGCTGCGCTGCGATTTCCTGCGGCAGCGCGCCGAACCCGATCAGTTTTTCCATGGTCAGCGCTTCTTTGGGGAACCGCCGGATGGTCAGGATCGGTCCGTTGAGCGCGATCGGCGCAAGTACGACATTGACACGCGATCCGTCCTCCAATCTCGCATCCACGATCGGGGATGCTTCATTGACGATTCGATTGCATTTCGCCACGATCTGTTGGATGATATTTTCCAGTTTTTCCGCAGAATCAAACCTGCCATCCCACTTTTCCAGACCACCGCCCCGCTCAATAAAGATGTCCGAGGCGCCGTTGATCATGATTTCCGTCACACTCTCATCCTGTAAAAGTTCTTCCAGGACATCCAGTTTTCGAAGTGCGCAAAAGATATCCATGCGCAGTTTCTTGCGCTCTGCAAGGGACATCAACGTTTCTTTGGAACTATCCAGGATCTTTTCATCGATTCTCCCGTAGAGTTCGTCGTCCTCGATCTCCTTGGTGTAATCCATCTCCTCGAGCAGTTCGCCGGTCAGCTGGAGCTTTCGCGCCGTATAGTTGAGTGCTGTCAGTTCCTGTGTCATTTGGCACCTCCTGCCCATGCATCCCGCACGGCCTCTTTCCAGGCATAGGTTTGTAACAGTTCAAGAAACCCTCGATCAGGGAGTTTCGGCAGGCTCCAGTATTCCAGGTGCTCCAGAAGTTCCTCCCGCCCTGCCTCTTTCTCCCGCTGTTGGTATTCCCGGAGTTTGGCTTCACCGATCTGCGTATCGCCCCTTAACACGATCGCTCTGCCGCAGCCTTCAAGCAGCTGTGGCAGACTCTCCACCTCGTCCGACAGATCCAGGATCACACACTGATATCCGCACTCTCTTCCCAGGCATTCGATAAAATCGAGCCAGGCTTCTTTCGGCATCGTTTTATAATCGCTATGCAGATCTCCCGGCAGGATCACATCCAGATTTCCCAGATGTCCGACGATACTTTCCATGCGATATGCCATCTTCTGTGGCGCACATTCGTAAAAATATAACAGGTCGGTCAGTGTTCCCTTGGGTGGATCTTCGATCAGATCGCCAAGTCCCGCATAATATTCCAGATTCACATACAGGACACGTCCGCTCTCTGCCATCAGGCTTCCAAGCGTCAGCGCCGTGCCGGTCTGTCCCAGCCCGTGAACCGGGGTATAAAATCCGATCAGTTGCACCGTTCTTTCGCTCTCCTGCGCTTTCTCTGCGACCTGACCACAAGCGGCATAGATTTCGCAGATTTCCCGCACGATCTGTCCTGCGGACTGATATTTTTGAATGGTATGGAGCACCGGTGGCGCCTCTTCTGTCTCCTGCAGCACGATCATGCAGTCACACGTTATCAGGTCTTCCACCGCCTGATACAAATGCTGTGCAACGAGCACCACGTCGATGTGTTCTCCGCGATAGTGCACTTTGAGTGCTTCGTCATCGGTAAAGCCCAGGACGCGAAAGTCCAGTTCTTTTTTCTCCAGCAATAATTCCGTTAATTTGCCGCGAACCATCTCTTCCGGTTCGCAGATCAGTATGGTTGGTTGATTCATCCTAGTCCTCCGAAAGGATAGGGCAGGTGGCCGAATGTTCCGGCCACGCCCCATAGTAGATTGCCAAGTGCTGCAAAGAGCACCGGCACTGAGAAATGTACTTTGCCCTGGATGGTGTCACGCAGAATGCGCTCCTCCACAACCGCAAAGGGCAAAGCAATGAGAAAGGATCCCATGATGAGCGGGATCATAGACTTCGTCGGAAGGAATGTTCCGGCGAGCATCAGCAATTTACAGTCGCCTGCGCCAAGCCCTCCCAGTTGATAGAGGGGCCAGAGGCAGACCAACAGAAACACTGCATGCAGCGGGATGCGAATGAGTGCACTTCCCCCTTCGGTGGCAAACAGCCAAATAGCCGCAAGCCCCATTCCGGTCGTGATCAGCCGGTTCGGGATGATTGCACCTTTAAAGTCGCAGACCACCGCAGCCAGTAATAGTAATACCAGCGGATGTAACATTTGCTTCTCCGTTCTTTGTTGTTCAATTGTCTTTGTTTGAAAACCATCGCGAAAGTTCAGATGCGATCAGAATTGATCTTGAACGCGATGTTTGCTCGACAGTTATTGAGTATAAAAAGAAGGGGATTCTGTGTAAATCCCCTTCTTGATAGTAATCTTTTATCCTGTAACGTTTTTCATCGTACCCTATGCCCGGAATCCCCGCTGTGGATCGTAGTTTAACGTCTCTTCGCCAACTGCGCCTTTTCCGTAGGTCAACCCCGAATAGACTTCCTGGGCATGCTCCATCAGCGGCTCTTCTTCAACATCTTTCAGCACCTGATCATAGGCGTCTTTGAGTGCTGTGATCTGCCTGGTCACATGGTCGATGGGTGCCGCGGTTTTTTCCACCAGTGCCTGTGTCAGCTGCTTATGGAAAAACAGATACAGCTCCAACAAATGTGATGCCGGTTCATATTCCAGATGGAGGTTCTGTAAAAGCTCCTGAAGGACATCCTGCGCCGCATGGATCTGCGTGCGGAACACTTGCTCATCGCCCTTTGTGAGCGCCTCTTTGGCATCGGTCAGATAGACCAGTTCCATGTCGTATAGGATGACGATCATCGCGCCGGGGCCCGCCTGCGTGATGCGTCTGGTAAACTCCTGTTTTTGCTCATTGGTCATGATGCACTACCCCTCTCCGATTCATTACTGCAACAGCTGCAATACCTGGGACGGGCGCTCGTTTGCCTGTGCCAGAACGGATGTCGTCGCCTGTACCAGAACGTTGTAGGTCGAATAGGTCGTATACTCTTCCGACATGTCGACATCTGTGATGGTTGATAATGCGCTGGTCATATTTTCAACGGTATTATCTCCGGATCTGGAGGCAGACTCCAGGCGGTTCTGATATGCGCCGATCCGCGCACGCAGCTCGGAGAGCTGTACCAGGGCATCCGATACATAGTCGATGCCTTTGGTTGCGGTATCTTCGGTCAGCACATCGAGTTCCTGCACACCGAGGGTTCTGGTATCCACGCTCGGAATGATCGCATCAAGGGTCTGTCCTTCATTGGCGCCGGCCTGTACAGTCATCGCGCCGATACCGGTCAGATCTGCGGTAAATCCCATATTATCTTCACCTGTTACGGTATAAGTTGCGGTTAATGCTTCCAGATCTTCGGTCGTTAAGACTTCGTTTGCGGAAGCCGCATCGTCATAGGCAGTATCGTATGCGGTCTCATATGCTTTATCCACTTTTGCAAGCATCGTGTTCTGATAGGTATCAGAGAGCCAAATGGTCAGGGAGAAGCCGTCATCTGCCGTGATCGTCAGTCGATTGCCAACCTGTTTGGAAATCTTGGGATTCAGCAGGGCATTTCCGTCCTCATCGGTCAGTGACGAAATGTCATAGGTCAGCTTGGTGACTTCTGCCGTAGTATCAGTAGTGATGTTGCCATCGCTGTCTGTCACCTGTGTCTGTGTATAGGTCACACCACCAACCACCGTTGTCGTCACGGTCGTCGTATTTCCGTCATCATCGGTCGTCTCTACCGTCGTAACTTCCGCCTCATCTGTTGCCGCTTCTGCTGTCGCCGTCAAAACCACGGTGTAGCTTCCCGCTTCCACATGCGGATCATACGTCAACACTTTGACCTCCAGGTTGTCGGTATATCCGCGCAGGTCAAACGTACCGTTTAAGATCTTCTGGCCGTTGAACTCTGTGGTTTCGGAGACGCGATCGATCTCATCCTTTAATTCCTGCACTTCTTTGTCGAGGGCTTCACGGTCGCTCGTGGACATCGTGCCGTTGGCACCCTGTACACAAAGTTCGTTGATCCTCTGCAGCATGCTCTGCACTTCGTTCAGCGCACCGTCTGCGGTTTTTAACACGCTGACACCATTGTCCATACTGTCGGTCGCCTGTTTCAAGCCGGCCAGCTGTGCTCGCATTTTTCTGGAAAGAGCATAGCCGGACGGATTATCCTTTGCGCGATTGATCTGATAGCCGGAGCTTAACTTCTCCGTGGATTTCGAGAGTTTGTTATCGTTTCCGTTTAAGATGTTGACTGCTCTCATTGCGCTTGCGTTATAACTGATTTTCATGTCTATCCTCCGTTCCTGTCTCTACTGCTCCTGCATCGTTTCGATAAATGCTTTCGCACATTGATATAAACTGTCCGGTGTCAGTGCATTCTCCTGACCGCCTCTGCTGCCGC
>JAILPR010000174.1 GCA_024699355.1 Lachnospiraceae bacterium | reverse complement strand
TGCGCCGATCCCTTCCACGATCAGTGTCCCTTTGACGACTTTTAGCAGGAATTTGATCAGCCCGTGAATGGAGTCCAGATTATAATAATCCTGGATCAGCACTCTGGTCTTTAGGGAGAAGCGTTTCTTTAACGCGATCATCAGCAGGGAATACAGCGTGATCACGCCGAAACCGCCGATCTGGATCATCAGCAGAATGATGATCTGTCCAAAGAGGGTCCAGTGTGCATAGGTATCAACCACGACCAGTCCCGTAACGCAGATCGACGTCGTTGCGGTAAACAGTGCCGTCAGCACAGAAGTTTCTTCACCGCTGACCGTTGCGAACGGTAGCATCAATAGCCCTGTTCCGATCAGGATCGCTGCAAGAAATCCCAGCGTGATCATTTGTGTTGTCGTTGGCCGAAATTTTCTTCTGTTGTCATCTTCGTGTATTTTTCTCAATTCCGGTTTTCTCCCCTGTTCGCTGCTGTTTCGCTCTCAAAATCCTCTGCGCATGGCGTATCATAATGCCAGTGTTTGGCACTTCCGCCGGCGCTGTGATACCAGTTTCCCGTCACTTCATTGATGACAGCCAGTTTATCTCCCAGTTCTTCCATTTCAAATAACAGGATTCTTTTCTTCTCATGAATGTTGGGACAGTGAATCGACATCATCAGTTTGCCTTCAAAGGTTTGAAACAACATCGCATGTCCGCCGTCCAATGCATATAACGGAATTTCTTCCTGCACCCATGGCCCATGGATCGTTCCGCTTGCAGATCTTGCATAGCCTACCGTATATTCGCCTCTTTCCGAGAAGCTGGACCATAGCATGATCAATGTTCCTGTTTTTAACCTGTACAAAAACGGCCCGTCCGTAACGAGTCCTCCATCCGCAGCACCTCTCCCGCGCCACGGAGCTTCCGAAGCACGAAATAGAATTTCCGGTGCAGATATTGCCCGCGCCAGATCATCACTGAGTCTGACCGCGCAGATCTGTCCGTCATATACCTGCATCCACTCATGGCAAAAGACCATCCATGGCTTTCCGTCATCATCTATAAACAGCGTTCCGTCAAGACAGTGCCATCCTTTGGGCGTCACAGGTCCATCGCCTACCGGCTCAAAAGGTCCCTCCGGATGATCCGAAACCAGGCACTGACAGCCCCGGTAGGTTCCCTTTGCCCGAAAGGATGATATGAGATAGTACCTGCCCTTCCATAAATGACATTCCGGTGCCCAATAATCCAAATCTGCCCAAAAGTCGCCCTTTCGGAAACATACTTTTGGCTCTGACCAATGAAACAGGTCAGGCGACTTGAACACATAAAAGCATGGCTCCTCCATCCTGGCATCCGGAAATCTTTGGGCGTCAATAAACTGCACATAAGTGTAATAAAGGCCCGATGTTTCATCCGCTAAAATAAACGGATCACTGATATGTACATCTCTGATGCTATATGGGTAATTCGGATTCTCCATCTTCCGTTCTCCTTCGGCGTCCTTCCATAAAAAGCGATTTCAGGTCTTTCTTCATTATATGAAATCGATTGCTGTAGAGCAATCATTCACGTTGTTTCAGCGTGATCAATCAAAAAAGGGAATGTACCCTTGCAAGTATACTTGCGGGTACATTCCCTTTTGTAGTTGCATCGCTTGTAGAACGCGCATTATCTCTTTGAGAACGTTTTAAGATGTTAAAGTGCCGTATTTTAGGCATTTCCAGATCAAGTTGCTGTTTACCTGTTGTGTACGGTAGAATGCTCAGGGCTACTGTATGCGGTTGATGGCAACTTTAATAACCGCGATCAAAAATAATACTCTGATCTTACTTTCTACTCATTAAATCTTTGTCTGTCTTATGTAAGATTATCTTCCAATATAATCGACTTCTTTTTTATAAAGCATTCCAATAAACAAAAAATGAGAAAGGTATTACCGGAAAGAAATAATGTGCTTCTCCATGCTCTTTACCAGTTCCCCTGAACCTTCCTCAATAAATGAAAGAAATGAAATGACAAGTTTTTGGCTCGGAAGAACGAAACACTTCTGTCCGCGCATTCCGTTAATGCTGAATCCATCGCGGTACTTCCAGAGGAAATAGCCATAGCCGCCTTCGCGGTTCATCTGCTGAATTGAGGTTGCTTCGTCGATGTAATCCTCAGACAATATTCTTTCGCCGGCGAATACTCCCCTGTTATAAAAAAGCAGACCCAATTTGCTGAGTTCATTCACCGTAAGTTTCGTGCCTGAAGAGCCGTAGAAATATCCTTCCGGGCATCGATCATACTCAAATCTGTCGATACCAAGAGGCTTGAAAATCCTCTTCTCAATAAATGGGCCCAGATCCGTTCCCAGGGCCTCTGTCAGAGCCACTCCAACAAGATAGGAACTCAGACTGCTGTAATTGAAGACCCTTTCTTCGGGCTTATCGATCTTCGTTTCCAAAGCAAAATCAATAAAACTGTCACCTTCTCCAATAAATGGGATATCTCCCACGGACATGGTCATAAGTCTCTTGACTGATATCTTTTCAAATACATTTCTCTGCTCCGCAGAAATGCCTTCAACCCTATTCTCAGGCAGATAGTATAATATCGATTTATCTATATCAAACTTCTTCTCATCAACAGCGATTCCAACGGCAATCGAGAGAATTGCTTTTGTGGCGGAATATATATCATGGATATTCTCATCGGTATCCCCGTATGAATGTACAAGCTTTCCGTCTACATACACTTCCGCCCCATAGACATTCCAGCCATTAAGCTGAATGTCACTCACAAACCCAGTAAAGTCCATATTTACTCTCTCCAACAGAATTTGTTCCCCTCAAAAAACACTCCTCCATAATACTGTAAGATAATCCTACAATCATAATCATTTCACAGCCTTGAGTACAAATCCCTGAAGATCCAGCTCTTTTCCGGAATCGGTAGTCATCTTCTCTATACCCTGATCTATGATTTCATAATCATCTGCAAACTTGCGAAGAAGCTTCATGCTGCCAATGTTGCGTACGTCAGCCTCGTAAAAGAACTCAGTTTTCCCGTATTTATCACGAGCTCGGTCAAGT
>JAILPR010000158.1 GCA_024699355.1 Lachnospiraceae bacterium | reverse complement strand
TTCGAAGATGTTTTGGAGACCATTTATTGGAGGCGTAGCATTAGGTACATTGGGTGTAAAGGTGCTGACCAGCAGAGAGGCAAAGGTTGTATACTCTCATATCACGGCAGCAGCGCTGCATTGCAGGGACGATATCATGGCAACGGCAGATACCCTGCAGGAGAACTGCGATGATATCTATCAGAGAGCAAAGAAACTCAATGAAGAGAGCAAGGCTTATAACGAGCAGATGATCAAGGATGCAAAGGCCGTTCAGGCAGAATCTTGTACTGAGGCATAAGTATGCTGTGCAGGATTTTATATGATGACGATGGCAGATTGCGTGTCCACGCGGTAACGGGCAAAGTGATGTCTATGCGGGAAGCTGATGTGATCGAATACCATTTGATGCAGATCGATGGTGTGCGCACCGTAAAAGTCCATGAGCGGACAGGGAATATCGCGATCGAATATCGTCACGGGCGAGATCGGATCATAGAAGCATTGGCCAATTACCATGGACCGACGAAGGAACTGGAAGAGATCGTTCCGGTCAATAATACACGCCTGATCAATCGTGAATATCAGGAAAAAATGGCAACGATGGTCATGGTGAGAGTTTGCAGGAGACTTTTTCTGCCGCTGCCGATCAGATCGGTCTGGACTTCCGTAAGAGCGATGCGTCATATGTATCGTGGCATTCGAAGTCTGTCCAGTCTGCGCGAGGGGAAACTCAAGGTAGAGTTCCTTGATGCGGTTTCGATCGGTGTATCCCTCCTGCGAGGAGATTTCAGGACCGCAAGTACGGTCATGTTCTTATTAAAGATCGGTGAACTGCTTGAAGAGTGGACAAGAAAGAAATCGATCAGCGATCTGGCGCAGAGCATGTCGCTGAATATCGACCGTGTCTGGGTAAAAAGCGGTGAAACGGAAGTACAGGTTCCGATCAGTCAGGTGCGTGAGGGCGATATCGTTACGGTGCATCAGGGAACAGTGATCCCGTTGGACGGTGTGATCAACAGCGGAGAGGTCATGGTCAATCAGGCATCGATGACCGGGGAATCCATGCCGGTCAGAAAAGCCGTTGGCATGAGCGTTTATGCCGGAACCGTCCTCGAAGACGGAGAATGCACGGTCTTCGTGAAAAACAGTGTGGGTGCCGGAAGATATGATCAGATCGTTCACATGATCGAGGCGTCCGAAAAATTAAAGAGTGCAACGGAAAGTAAGGCACTGAATCTGGCAGATCGTCTGGTGCCGCTTAGTCTGGCAGGCACGGTACTTACGTATCTGTTTACCCGCAATGTTCAAAAAGCGGTTTCCGTGCTGATGGTAGATTTTTGCTGTGCATTAAAACTGTCCATGCCGATCGCGGTGCTTTCCGCAATGCGGGAGTGCGGCGATGAACGGATCCTGGTGAAGGGCGGAAAATATCTGGAAGCCATGGCAGAGGCAGATACCATTGTCTTTGACAAGACCGGGACGCTGACCAATGCCACACCGACGGTAGCAGGGGTTGTGCCGTTTAACGGTATGGAGGAGCGGGAAGTGCTGCGCATTGCAGCATGCCTGGAAGAACATTTCCCGCACTCCATGGCGAACGCAGTCGTACGTGAAGCGGAAACCCGGCAGGTGCAGCATGAAGAGATGCATTCGGAAGTGGAATACATCGTGGCACACGGGATCGCCAGCAAGATCGGCAACAAGCGAGTTATTATAGGAAGTCATCATTTCATCTTTGAAGATGAACACGTCGAGATCAGACCAAGTGACCGGGAAGCTTATGAGAAAATCCCCAACAGCTTTTCGAAGCTCTTTTTGGCAATCGACGGAGTGCTTTCCGGGATCATCTGTATCTCAGACCCGCTCAGGAGCGAGGTCAAAGAAGTCGTCGATCAGTTACGTCATTTGGGATTTCATAATATTGTGATGATGACGGGAGACAGTTATAAGACGGCACAGTCGATCGCAGAGGAAGCCGGGATCGATCATTTCCGAGCAGAGGTATTGCCGGAAGATAAGGCGGCCTTTGTCAAGCAGGAAAAAGCAGCCGGCCATAAGGTGGTCATGTTGGGCGATGGGATCAATGACAGCCCGGCACTTTCGGAAGCTGACGTTGGCATTGCGATCGGAGACGGTGCTGCGATCGCCAGAGAGATCTCGGATATTACCATCCGGGCGGAAAGTTTGTATGAACTGATCTACCTGAAACGTGTTGCCAATGCGTTGCAGCGTCGGATCAAGAGCAATTACCGGTTTGTGATGAGCTTTAATTCGTTGTTGATCGTGCTTGGCATTCTGGGACTGATCAGTCCTTCGACATCAGCGATGCTGCACAATCTGTCCACGTTGGGTGTGGGACTGCAGAGCATGACTGATTTATTGGAGTAAATTTCAGAATACGTTCCTTAGAACTGCGCAAGAAAGGGGCTGTCGCACGAAAGCATCGGTGCGAGGCTCCTTTTTCGGCTGTGAAATGCAGGATAGATATGATAAGATACGGATAAGCTACGGATAAGCTACGGATGAAATGAGGGACAATACATGGATGGAACGATAGTACAGGGAATTTTGATCCCGTTTGCGGGAACAACGCTGGGCGCGGGGATGGTCTTTTTTCTGCGCGGACAGTTAAACCGTCTGGTTCAGAAAGGACTGACCGGCTTTGCGGCGGGTGTCATGGTAGCCGCGTCGATCTGGTCGCTGCTCACACCGGCGATGGAGCAGTCGGCAGATCTTGGAAAACTTGCTTTTTTGCCGGCAGCGATCGGCTTTTTGCTTGGTATGGCATTCCTGCTCCTTTTGGACTGCGTGATTCCGCATTTGCATGTGGGAAGCGATGAGGCGGAAGGTGTCAAAACCAAACTACAGCGGACCACGATGCTGGTCCTGGCGGTAACATTGCATAATCTGCCGGAAGGTATGGCGGTCGGTGTCGTGCTGGCAGGATATCTGACCGGTGCAGAGGGCATCACGGCGGCAGCGGCTTTTGCTCTGGCCCTTGGTATTGCGATCCAGAACTTCCCGGAAGGCGCGATCATTTCCATGCCGCTTCG
>JAILPR010000082.1 GCA_024699355.1 Lachnospiraceae bacterium | reverse complement strand
TGCTGGCAGATTATTATTTTGACGGGATCGCCGCAGGCGGGAGTTATTCTGCGGCAGGTCTCTGGTTGGGATCGATCGCGTATTCGTTGCAATTGTATTTTGATTTTTCCGGCTACAGTGATATGGCGATCGGCATCGGAGCGATGCTTGGCGTTTCGATTCCGGAGAACTTCTCCCAACCGTATCTTGCATCGAGCATTTCGGATTTCTGGCGCCGCTGGCATAAGAGTCTGACCTCCTGGTTTCGTGATTACATTTATATTCCGCTGGGCGGCAATCGTGTCAGTATCGCTAAGCACCTTCGGAATATGCTGATCGTCTGGCTGATCACCGGGATCTGGCATGGTGCGAACTGGACTTTTGTTGTTTGGGGGTTAGGGTATTTTGTGCTCCTGGTACTGGAAAAATATCTGCCGATTCATGGCCACGGAGCAGAAAAACATGTGCCAATCCATGGTCACGGAGCAGAAAAACATGTGCCGCGCCATGGTAACGGAAGCATTTGGTCCGTGCTTGGGCATGTCTATGCGCTCTTTTTTGTGAATTTGCTTTGGGTGCTGTTTCGGGCTAAGGATCTTGCCTGCGCCGGTGTTTATCTAAGAGGCATGTTTACGCTGCAGGGCATTGCGCCTGAAGCGTTTGCGCTTCGCTTTGCACCGTTTCTTTGTGCGTGCATCGCACTGATCCCGATCGGGGCACTGGTATCTCGTAAGCAGGAGAAATCCGGTGCTTTTATTGCATCAGAGGCTGCAGCGCAGGCATCTTTGAATAAGGCATGGTTTGTGACGGAGATCCTGCGGACAATCGTGCTTATGCTGTTATTTGTTTTTTGTGCGGCTGCAGTGATGAATTCTGCGTATACGCCGTTTATTTACGGAAATTTTTAGGCTTCAGGGATGGATCGGATGGTCAGAGAGAGACTTCGTGAATTTCATATATCGACAAAGGTTCTTTTGGGACTTCTGTTTTTGATCGCAGCGTTTGCCTTTGTCCGAATGGTGCTCATGCTCTTCGGGGTGCGCACAGCTTCGTATGATACGACAGCGAAGGCAGAAGCGACGGCACAGGTGGAAGCGATGTTTCAGACGGCGTTGCCGGGTGCCGGCAAGATGGCTAAGATGGATACGATGATGACGTATGCCCTGACCGGACGGATCGTTTCTTCACAGGTACTGCAGGGCGAGGATGGCTGGCTGTTTTATAAGACCACGACGGACGGAGATCCGATCGCGGATTATACCGGGACCAACGCTTATTCCGAGGAGGAGATGGCGGCGATCCTTTCGCAGCTGCTGGAAGTAAAAGAACAGCTGCGTCAAAACAAGCAGATGCTGATTGTTTTTTTACCGCCGAACAAAGAGAGCATCTATGCGCAGTATATGCCGGATCAGTATGTGCAGGCGGCTGAGACCAGAACGGATCAGCTTGCAAACTATCTGAGCGATGGCGGGATCCGTGTGGTGAATCCGAAGGAAACGTTACTTTCGTATCGTGATGACTATCAGCTGTATTATAAATACGACACCCATTGGAATCTGCTGGGCTCTTATCTGGGAATCTGCGATCTGATGGAGAGCATGGAAGTGGAGATGACGCCGCTTGAGCAGTGCGAGATCGAAGAGCGTATGCTGGCGGATCAGGACTATAGTGAAGCGTCCGATGATCTGGCGATGCTGATCGGGCTGCGGGATCTGTTTTTTACGGATGATACCGATCCTCGTGTCAAAGGGACGTTTGTCAGCTTCCAGAATCAGGTGAAGGATGTGAACGGGTTACCGTATTCGGTGATCACCAATCCGAATGCGCATCATACCGGCAAGGTGCTGCTGCTTGGCGATTCGTTCTCGTCGTACATGTTATCGCCGCTTTGCACTGAATTTGACAGTGTTGCATATGGTTCGATCGAAACAGAGCAGGGTGCTGAGATCTTAGCGGATTATGCACCGGATTATGTGATCCTGGAGTATGTGGAGCGGTATTCGGAATATTTAAATGAGGTAGGATCCCTATTTGCAGATGAACACACAGGATCATAACAGACAACATAAAATTGCATTGATCAACGATTTTTCCGGGTTCGGGAGATGCTCGATCGCCGTACAGCTGCCGATCATTTCCACGATGGGTATCCAGTGCTGCCCGGTGCCGACGGCGATCTTTTCGGACCATACCGGATTTGAAAGCTTTTACAGTGTGGACTTTACGTCGCATATGGAGCGGTATATCGAGGAGTGGGATAAATTATCGCTCCGGTTCGAAGGGATCGTTTCCGGGTTTCTGGGCTCTGCGCAGCAGATCGAGATTGTCAAATCATTTTTATCCCGCTTTAAGCATCAGGAGACGATCGTGCTGATCGATCCGGTGATGGGGGATTACGGAAAACTGTATCCGTCCTATTCGTTGCAGCTCTCCGGGCAGATGCACGAGCTGTTGCCGTATGCGGACATCATCACACCCAACCTGACGGAAGCCTGCATTTTGACCGGGACAACATATCGTGAGGAAATGTCGGACTCGGAACTCGAAGAGCTGTGTGTGAAACTTTCCACGCCGAAGGACGGGCTGAAAGCGCCGCAAAAGATCGTGATCTCGGGCTTAAATAAAGAAGATTATCTCGGGAATTTTATCTTTGAAACGGGCAAGGATCCCAAGCTGATGCTGACACCTCGTGTCGGTAAGAACCGATCCGGCACGGGAGATGTCTTTTCGGCGATCATTGCAGCGGATGCCGTGAACGGCGTAGACTTTTCGGAGAGCGTTCACCATGCGGCATCGTTTATCGCAAAGTGTTTAAAAACTTCACGGCACCTGGATCTTCCGCTGACGGACGGGCTTTGCTTTGAAGAACATTTATATGAATTAGGAAAAGGAAAGAGCGAGCATGAAACCAATTGAAAAAGCAATGACGATCACGTATCCGGTACGCACCGGACTGTATATCAACCTGACCAACAAGTGTCCCTGCGCCTGCACATTTTGTCTGAGACAAAACGGCTCCGGGGCCTATGGCTCCGATCCGCTCTGGCTGGAGCATGAGCCCAGTGTCGAGGAAGTGATCGAATCGTTAAAGAGCCGCGATATGTCGCAGTTTACAGAGATCGTGTTCTGCGGCTACGGAGAACCGACAGAGCGTTTGCCGGAACTGCTGGAAGTGGCAGCGTATATCAAAGAGCACATCAAGCTGCCGGTCCGGATCAACACCAACGGACTTGGAAATCTGATCTGGAAGAGAGACATCGCACCGGAGCTGGAAGGACTGATCGATACCTTATCCATCAGTTTAAATGCGACGACACCGGAGCAGTATCTGGCACTGACCAGATCTAAATTCGGGATCGAATCTTTTCAGGCCATGCTGGATTTTGCCAAAGAAGCAAAGCACTATGTGCCGAATGTGGTGATGACAGTCGTGGATCAGGTGACCAGCAAAGAAGAGCAGGAAGTCAGCCGGCAGATCTGTGATGAGATCGGCGTAACGCTCCGGATCAGACCTCTGGAATCCTAAGAATTTTTGATTTATGACATAGACAAACTCCGTGGATTCTTTTATTATGAGATTAGATGCAAATCTTTTGCAGGAAAGAGGGGGCTGACATGGAAGAACGCAGAAGACACCAACGTACCGAATTGAATTCTCACATCATCATCAAAGCGATGGGCACTGAAAATACAGAGAGCCATGAAGCGGTGATCGAGATTTCGGATGTATCCAAAACCGGGATCGGCTTTATCAGTACTGAGCGATTGGAGATCAATTCTACGTACGAAGCTTATCTTCGGATCTGGACAAGCGATGTATTACATGCATTCCTCAGAATCATCCGTATTGAGAATGCGGAAGATTCCGAAAATGTATATCATTATGGGGCAACGTTTGTCGGAATGCCGGAACTGGATGCGAGCAAGATCAGCATCTATCAGCAGTTCTATGATTCCGATCAAAAGTAAGACAAACAGCGAAAGAAATGGGCGCACGTCTCGCAGGGGGCGTGCGTTTGTTATGTAACGACGGGGTGATCATGGAACAGAAAGCAATTGATAAACTTCATCATCTGCCAAATACGACAGTCAGCGTACCGGGCTCCAAAAGTGTCACCAACAGGGCGCTGTTGTTAGCGGCCCTGGCGGATGGGAAAAGCATACTGCGCGGGGTACAGTTCAGCGATGATTCCCGTCATTTTCTGGCATCCCTTGCAGAGCTTGGATTTCAAATCGAAATTGAGGAAGCACTGCAGCGCGTGACCATTTGGGGAGAGGGCGGTAAGATCCCGAAGAAGCGTGCAACGATCGATGTCGGCAGTGCCGGGACGGCGGCACGTTTTTTGACTGCAATGCTGGCATTTTCGGACGGTACTTATGAGATCACCTGCTCGGCACAGATGGAAAAGCGACCGATGGAAGATCTCTTTGTTGCATTGAAATGTGCGGGCGCGAAGTTTATACCGGAGGATGCAACGCATCTGCCGGTACGGGTGCAGGGGTGCAGTAAGCCCTGCCACGATCTGCAAATGGATATTCACCGGAGTACGCAGTTTCTTAGTGCACTGCTTTTGACATCGCCGATGCTGCAGGATGGTCTGTCCGTTCGGATCACCAGTGAGAAAAAGACCGGGTCTTATATTGCGATCACCAGAGAGATGCTCAAGGACTGGGGCGTGATGACCACATTTGACGGAGACTGTTATCAGGTCCCGAAGGGTAGCGTGCTTCGTGCAGGTGCGTATGACATTGAACCGGATGTTTCCGGCGCCTGCTATTTTTATGCACTCGCTGCAATTACCGGCGGGAAGATCTGCGTGCGCGGTGTGAAAGAAGGATTGATGCAAGGGGATATGAAGTTCCTGGAAGTGCTTTCTCAAATGGGTGCTGCGGTGAGAACTGCAGGGGAAGGCATCGAAGTGGAAGGACCATCCGGTGGGCTTCACGGGATCAGCGTACAAATGAATGATTTTTCGGATCAGGCACTGACGCTGGCTGCGATCGCACCGTTTGCGGATGCTCCGGTAACGATCAGCGGGATCGGCCACATCCGGGGACAGGAGTGTGACAGATTACACGCGATGGAAGTGAATTTGGCATCTTGCGGCATTCGGACGAGCGTCACGGAGGATTGCATTACCATCTATCCGGGGACACCGCATGGCGCGATCATTCAAACTTTTGAAGATCACCGTGTGGCAATGGCGTTTTCCGTGATGGGATGCGTTGTTGACGGGATCGTGATCGAGAATCCGATGTGTTGTCAAAAGACGTTTGAAAATTTCTACGAGGTGCTTGCAAACATATAAGTGATGTTACCTGTTATCCATTGGAGATTTTCACGGACATCATACAGAGATTCATTAAAAAACGTGATCACCGAAGGGTGACCACGTTTTTTCAGATGGTGGCAGAAACGTTAAAACCGGCATGTTCCAACAGGGATTTGGCTTTCGGAATATCTGTTTCCTCATAGAGTTCGAGGCGAAGGGATCCGGATTCGTCTTCCCGATTATGGGTGATGCCGATATTTTTGATACTGATCTTTTGGCCTGCCAGCAGGCTGACGATGGATGCCAGGGCACCGGTCTTGTCCGGAATGTCGATGTGCAGGACATAGGACTTTTTGATCGGTCCGCTGCCGGCCTCCGCAAAGGAGTCACGGTAAATCCGGGCCTGTTCAAAGAAGTGATGGATCGCCGTCGCATCGCCTGCATCGATCTTATCCCGGATCGCCTGCAGATCCTGCAGATACTGATCCAATAAGGTCAGGATGTGCTTGCGGTTAGTCATACAGATGTGTTCCCACATCGTGGCGGAAGAAGAGGAGATGCGGGTGATATCTTTAAAGCCTCCTGCCGCGATCATTTTCATTGTGCCGTTTGCATCATCGTTGCCTCGAACCAGATGCACGAGCAATGCGGAAATGATATGCGGGACATGGCTGACACCGGCGGTACAAAAATCATGCTCATCGGAGGGCATGATCAGCGGGATCGCACCGATCGATTCCACCAGCTGCTGCATGGCATGGACTTTGGCAACCGACACTTCATTTGTCGGCGTCAGGATATAGTAGGCGTTTTCCAACAGCTTTTCTTTGGAATTACGATAGCCGGTGCGCTCCGAACCTGCCATCGGATGACCGCCGATAAACTGCGCATTTAATCCGGCCTGTGCGATATGTGCATGGATATCTGCCTTAACGGAGCCGACATCGGTCAGGATCGCATCTTTGGACAGGTGTGTCTTTAAGGTCAAAAGGTTCTCATCGTTGGAGGAGACCGGCGCACACAAAAAGATCAGATCGCGGTCTGCAAACTGATCATCAATGGCAGTTGCGATGCGGCTGATGACGCCTTCGCTGACTGCCTGTAAGATCGCGGAAGAATCGATATCATATGCGATCATATCTACGTTCGGATTAACGGCGCGGATCGCTTTGGCAATGGAGCCGCCGATCAGGCCGAGTCCGATAAACCCAATTTTGTCATTCATGGTGTCACACTCCCCGTAACTGTTCTGAATTCATCTTATCTTTTCACTTCTCCTTCGTCAATTTCCAAAGGAAAAGACATAAAATGGCGTTTCTGTGGAGTTTTTAGAAATTAAAAAATGAAATGCCTGATTTGTTTGTACAAATTGACAAAATCGCCTTGCTATATCAGTTATCGTTTAGTAAAATGTACATATGGACAGACAAGTCCAAAATGACTGCTTGGGAGGATTTCACATGAAAGTTTACACAACAGACAAAATTCGCAACGTTGTATTACTCGGACATGGTGGCTGCGGCAAGACATCGCTCGCGGAAGCGATGGCTTACATGGGTGGATTGACCTCCAGAATGGGCAAGGTCGAAGATAAAAATACCATCAGCGACTATCAGAAGGAAGAGCAGAGCAGAGGCATTTCCATCGGCACCTCCATGGTACCGATCGAATGGCAGGATATGAAGATCAATATCATCGACACACCGGGATATTTTGATTTCGTCGGCGAAGTCGAGGAAGCCATGCATGCTGCAGGTGCTGCGATCATCGTCATCTCCGGTAAGGCCGGCATCGAAGTCGGGACCGAGAAAGCATGGGAACTGTGCGAGAAGTATCATCTTCCGCGTATCTTCTATGTAGATGACATGGATATCGACAGCGTATCCTATCGTCAGGTAGTCGAGGATCTGACAGCGAAATACGGCAAGAAGGTGGCTCCGTTCCATCTGCCGATCCGTGAAAACGAGAAATTCGTCGGTTATATCAACGTCATCACCGAGACCGGTAACAGATGGCAGGGCAAGGATGTCGTGGAATGCGAAGTTCCGGATTATAACCGCGATAATTTAAAGATTTGTCGTGATACGCTCTTAGAAGCGGTAGCCGAGACCAGCGAAGAATTTATGGAACGCTTCTTTGGCGGCGATACGTTCTCCGAAGCAGAGATCAGAGCAGCACTTCGTACCAATGTTATGGATTGCTCGATCTTCCCGATCACCATGGGAAGTAACCTCCTTTGCCAGGGCATTTATACGTTGCTCGATGATATCGTAAAGTACTTCCCGAGTCCGGAGAACCGCAAGGTGGCGGGCGTCGACTTAAAGACCAATGAAGTCTTTGAAGCTGACTATGATTTCTCCAAAGCAAAATCCGGTATCGTCTGGAAGACGATCGTGGATCCGTTCATCGGTAAGTACTCCCTGATCAAGGTGAATTCCGGTGTATTTAAAGCGGACGATACCATTTATAACGTCGATAAAGACGTGGATATGAAGATCGGTAAATTATATGTCCTGCAGGGCAATAAGCCGATCGAGGTGCCGGAACTGCATGCCGGCGACATCGGTGCGATCGCAAAGCTGACCGCAGCCAGAACGGGTGACAGCCTCTCATTAAAGACACATACGATCCGCTATGGTAAGCCGGAGATCAGCAAGCCTTATACCTATAAGAAGTATGTGGCGGTCAACAAACAGGATATCGATAAGATCGCACAGTCTCTGCAGAAGATGATGCATGAGGATCTGACCTTAAAGAATGTGAACGATGCCGAAAACAAACAGCTCTTGTTATACGGCATGGGCGATCTGCATCTGGATGTGGTTGCCAGCAAACTCTTAAACGAGTATAAGGTCGAGATCGAATTAAGCGAGCCGAAGGTTGCCTTCCGCGAGACGATCCGGAAAGCTTCCGATGTCGAGTATAAGTATAAAAAACAGTCCGGCGGTCATGGTCAGTACGGCCACGTGAAAATGAAATTCTCCGCTTCCGGTGACCTCGATACACCATATGTATTTGAGCAGGAAGTTGTCGGCGGCGCGGTTCCGAAGAACTTCTTCCCTGCAGTAGAGAAGGGTGTGCAGGAATCCGTACAGAGAGGACCGCTTGCCGGATATCCGGTAGTCGGGCTGAAGGCTGTTTTGTACGATGGATCCTATCACCCGGTAGACTCCTCCGAAATGGCATTTAAGACAGCAACCATTCAGGCATTCAAGGATGGATTTATGAAAGCGAATCCGGTGCTCCTTGAGCCGATCGAAACACTGAGAGTGTATGTGCCGGATCAGTATACAGGCGATGTCATGGGCGACTTAAATAAGCGCCGCGGACGTGTCCTTGGGATGAATCCGACACCGGACGGACGTACCTGCGTTGAAGCAGATATTCCGATGACAGGCCTTTACGGCTATTGTACCGTTCTTCGTTCGATGACCGGCGGTCGTGGTGACTATGAGTACGAGTTTTCCCGTTACGAGCAGGCACCGGCCGATATTCAGGAGAAGGAAGTCGCTGCAAGAGCCGCGGAAAAGGATAAAGAGGATGCATAACGTCTTTGGGGCGTTACAATTGCCGTAAGAACGGCGGGGAGATGAATGAAAGAGATAGGTCGGCCTTGGGGGTCGGCCTATCTTTGCGTTTTGGGGAGAGTGTGATTATAATATACTCATTACAAAGGAGTAGGATGATGAGAACAGGAACATTTTTATCTAAAACGCAATGGATGGCAGGAATGGTGCTGATGCTGATCGCAGTTCTGCTGTTTCCCGTGACGGTATCCGCACAGGAAGGTTTTACAGAACTGCAGACGGAAGCACCGGCGCAGGAAGGCACAGAAGAGACGCAGGCGGAAGCATCTACGCAGGAGCCGGTGATGGATCCGCTGACAAAGGCCTATACCGTGTGCTATCCGCAATACGATCATTCAACCTATCTGTATGATGAAGCCTTTGCACAGCAGGCATCTTCCTTTCAGATGACCTACCGCAACGGCTTTATTGTCAATTATCAGAATCTGTTTCCGGATCAGGGGCTTGATCCTGCAACGGTGGATGATCAGACCTTACTGCAGGCGATCCTCAATATCCTGCCGGTGGGGTTATCTTATTTTGATACGTCGGATGGCGTGGTTGGCTTTACCACCACCGGAGGAACTTATGTGAAATTTAATAAAGAGGGTGCAACGGACGATGTCGACTATGCAGCGGAAGCGGCATATGTGCTGGATCTGATCCGCAGGGGAGAGACAACATCTGACCGGTTGCCGATCTATCAAACGTCCATGGCGGATACGATCCGTAACGAACTTTCCGGTACGTATGTGGAAGTCAGCCTGAATGCACAGCATTGCTGGCTGTACCAAAACGGTGTAGTCACGGGCGAGTCTGATATTGTCACAGGGACCAAGGGAAAGACCGATACGCCACAGGGATTTTTTGATGTTGTGCTGATGGTCAACGGCAAAATCTTAAAAGGCGAAGATTATGAGTGCTGGGTCGATAAGTGGATGCGCTTTACGCCCAATGGCAATTACGGCCTTCATGATGCATCCTGGCGAGGAAGATTCGGCGGTTCGATCTATGAACGCAACGGATCTCACGGGTGCGTCAATCTCCCGACCCGGTTTGCATATCAGGTGTATGATGCAGCTTTTGTCGGCATGCCGGTTGTCATTTATTAATTGATGGAAACTGTGTGATTTTACCGTGGAGATTTTGTGAAAATCCACATTTGAAGCGTTACTTTTGCTACACTCAGATCAGAAACAGTTGTGACTTTTGTGAGGTGGTTTATGAAACGATTCATTTCTTTCCTGTTTACAATGGTGTTTGCGACCGGTGTTCTATTTGCCGGAGCATCTACGCTTAGCGTGGATGCGAAGAGCAGCGACTTACAGGTGAATTCCGTGCCGGAGACCGTTACGGAAAATTATCAGAAATATCTGGATAAAAAAGAAGCGCTGATCGAGGCAGGATGGCAGCTCTCTGCTGAGCATCTGAATGCGGATGCCGATATTTACTGGATGGAAGGGCTGACACCGGAAGGCATCTATTTTAGATGTTTCCCGTATGCTGAGGAGGAAGAGGATGCCTGTGCGCAGGTTCTTGCCAGCAGTACCTCTTCGGATTACTATTCGGATCTGGATACGTACTGGATGGATGAAGACACCTATGCGTATGTCGTATCGCTTGGCACCAATCCATACGGTTATGCGCAGAAAAAGACCTTTGTGGACGG
>JAILPR010000029.1 GCA_024699355.1 Lachnospiraceae bacterium | reverse complement strand
GTAAATAAAGATCTTTTGCAGCCGCGTATGCAGCGTTGAAAGTTTCTTGCGAAAGCCCTCGATCGATGCCGCCTTCTTATAATAATTGCAGGCTCTGCAGGCCGGCATGAAGTTATCGATGTCATTTAGCCGCTCTCGCAGTTCTTCCCGGAACTTCGCCTTGCAGACACTCTCCAAGTGATCCACCTGCATCTGCCGATACTCCAGTTTACAGCCGCAGTAAGCGCAGTGTCCGTCATATTTTTCATAGACCGCCATGCGCTCCTTTTTTGTGAGCGTACGGCGCAATTTACGCTTTGCCATGCGTTATCTCCTCTCATGAACCAGTCTGCTGCCCGCCGGGCATACTCAGGCGCTATGCCAGCAGGTGCAGTTTTTTCGCCATGCGCACCAGCATGCTCCCCTTCGGGAAGCCGCTTAGCTCCTGCTCGGAGACCGCGCCCAGTTTGATGATCAGTACGAAGTACACCACAACCGCTGCGAGGATCGCGACAACCAGTGCGAGCGCATTCGAGAGCGCATCGGAGTGCACACCGGTAAGGAACAGCGAATAGCACCCCCGGTAGATCAGATATGCCACGCAGCCCATCCCGAGTGCCGCCGCGATCGGACGGACAAAGATCTCTCCGATCTGTTCGCGATAGCCGATGGCGCTGCGCACCGTGCGTGCATTCAGGATACACATCGAAAGGCTGTAGGTGATCTGTGCCGCCGCAAGCGCAAACAGGCTGTTCTCCCACAAAAACAGTCCACCGATCAGCACGATAACCTGAATCACCAGCGCCAGTGCCGCATGCAGGACCGGCGCATTGACTTTGCCGATGCCCTGCAGCACCGCATTGGTCAGGGTCGATAAGCCGTAAAAGATGACCGTTACCGCAAGGCAGCGCAAAATGAGCGATGCCATTGCCAATGAAGCCGGCTGCGGGAATAAGAGCTGCATCACGGGGCGGGATAAGACAAAAAGTCCGACCGCCGACGGGATCGAGATCAGCATCGTGACCTTGAC
This sequence comes from Lachnospiraceae bacterium, assembly GCA_024699355.1. Classification (GTDB taxonomy): domain Bacteria; phylum Bacillota; class Clostridia; order Lachnospirales; family Lachnospiraceae; genus SIG336. Next base: position 15,455 of record JAILPR010000029.1, on the reverse strand, counting down.
CGCCAGGCGTACCCGGCCGGAAGTGCCTTCCAGATCCCCTTTGGCAAAGGCTGCGGAAATTCCCGGAATGACAGCGGAGGCCATTGCGGCACTAAAGGCGATCGGAATATTGGCGATGACCACAGCCTTCCCGGAAAAGATTCCGTAGAGCGATGCGGCTTCTTCCTGTGCCATATCCCGAAAACGCATCATCATGTTCGAATAGATCGTCTGGTTCAGTGAGGTACTGAAGTTGTAAATAAACGTACTTAAGATAAACGGTGTAACGATCATCAGGAGGAGCTTGAACAGATGCCGGTAGCTCTCCAGCGCACCGTTATCGTTTGCCAGTTCGTCTTTACGCTTCCCGCGATCCTTTGCATAGATCAGCAGCATAAAAACAAGGCCGATCAGGACACCTGCCCCGGTACCGACGGCGCTGCCCTGTGCACCGCGAATGGCCGTGAGAGTCTCATCCCCTGCATCTCTCACGCTGACGGTAACCGCCATTCGGATAAAGAGCCAGGCCGCACCGATCGAGACGATCGCATTGAGCAGCTGCTCGATGATCTGAGAGAGCGAAGTCGGCACCATCGTCCGATGGGCCTGATAATACCCGCGAAAGACGCCGAGCAGTCCCGAGAAAAAGATCGTTGGCGCAAAGATCCGCAGAACCGGTACCGCATTGGCCACGACAAGAACCGGCGCTGCCACATACGCAAACACGCTGGCGATCCCGCCGATCACCACGACGTAGAGGATCGCACAGTAAAAGAGGCGCTGCGCATTGCGGTACTCTCCGACTGCCATCTTCTGTGCCATCACTTTGGAAATGGCGGAAGGGATCGAATAACTTGCGATCAGCAAAATGATCGTGTAAATGTTGTAAGCAAAGCTATAGTAGCCGTTACCCTCGTCACCGATGATCGCCGTTAAGGGACTGCGGTATAACAGTCCGATGATGCGAACGATGATCCCGGCTGCCGCCAGGATCGTCGCCTGCTTGATGAAGTTGTCTTTTTTTCTGTTTTCTGTCATGTTTCTGCCTTGTGCCGGCGGCTGCGCCGGACCGGTGGTTGGCGCGGCTGCGCCGGACCGGTATGTTCGTGCGGCTGCGCTGCCTGACACAGAACGACCGAACGGGCTCATCGCCCCGTTCGGTCGCCCACTCCTATTGTTGTTCGATTTCCTATCCGATCAGCCAATCGTACATTTCCTGATACTTCAGTGCCGAGACGCTCCAGGAGAAGTCCGCTGCCATCGCACGATCGGTCATCTTGTTCCATTCACGCTTTTTATCATAGTAAACGCTCTCTGCGTAGCGAATGGTACGCAGCATCTCATGCGCGTTGTAATTGCTAAAGCCAAAACCGGTACCGGTCTTTTCGTACTCATTGTACGGCTCTACCGTATCCTTCAAACCACCGGTCTCCCTGACGATCGGCAAAGAACCGTAGTGCAGGGAAATGAGCTGTGATAAACCGCATGGCTCAAATAAGGATGGCATCAGGAATGCATCGGAAGCAGCATAGATCTTATGTGCCAGTTCATCCGAATAGTAGATGTTGGCCGATACTTTATTACCATACTTCCAGTCAAAATAGCGGAAGGAATTCTCATACTGCTCTTCGCCTGTTCCCAGGATCACGATCTGAATCGCATCCTGACAGAGCTCATCCATCACATAGTTGATCAGATCAAAGCCCTTCTGGTCAGTCAGTCTCGAAACGATACCGATCATCATGGTCTTATCGTTGATATCGAGTCCCAGCTCTTTTTGCAGTTCTTTCTTGTTCTTCGCCTTTTCTTTTCGGAAAGTCACCGCATCATACGGATACGGGATGTTCTTGTCCGTTGCCGGATCAAAGAGTGAATAGTCGATGCCGTTGACGATACCGCGCAGGCTTCCCGCGCGCGCATTTAACAGGCCGTTTAACCCTTCACCGTAGAAATCGGTCTTGATCTCCTCCGCGTAGGTCTCGCTGACCGTTGTGATCGCATCCGCATAGACCAGGCCACCCTTTAAGAGGTTGGCATCTTTATAGGCTTCCAGTTTATCCGGTGAGAAATAAAAATCGGATAAGCCGGTGATCGCCTGGACTTCTTTGACATCCCACTTGCCCTGGAATTTCAGGTTATGGATCGTCATGACCGTCTTAATGCCACGGAAGAATTCGTTCTCCTGGAATCTCTCATGGAGATACACCGGGATCAGGCCGGTCTGCCAGTCATGACAGTGGATGATCTCCGGACGGAACTGAAGTGTCGGCAGTGCCGATAACACCGCTTTACAGAAGAATGCGTATTTCTTGATCTCAAATAACGAATCATCCGTATACGGTCTTGGATTGGTGAAGAAGTCTTCGTTATCAACGAAATAATACGTAACGCCATCCACCTTGGCTTCCAGGATGCCGACATAATAGTCGTTCCAGTGAAAGTCCATATAGAAATGCGTTTTATATTCCAACAGCTGTTTCATGTTCTCGGACATGCAGGAATATTTCGGTAAAAAGACACGGACATCAAAATAACGGGAGTCCACGTACTTTGGCAGCGCACCGACCACATCGGCAAGCCCGCCGGTCTTAATAAACGGAACACCTTCAGATGCTACAAACAAAATGTTTTTCATCTCATGCCTCCTACAAGCCTTTTTCCCATTTTAACACATTTTATGTTTCTGCGCCGATGCAATCAGCTCCTTCGCATTTTCCATCGCCGCACTGCTGATCTCATCTCCGCCGACCATACGCGCGATCTCACGGATCCGAGCATCTCCTTCGATCAGATCGATACTCGTACGGGTACTTGCCTGCTCGATGCGCTTTTCGATAAAGAAGTGCGTATCCGCCATTGCCGCGATCTGCGGCAGATGCGTGATGCAGATGACCTGATGCGCACGGGACAGCGTCCCGAGTTTTTCCGATACCTTCCAGGCCGTCTGCCCGCTGATGCCGGTATCGATCTCATCAAAGATGAGCGTCTCAATGGCATCGCGATCTGCCAGCACCGTCTTTAAGGCCAGCATGATACGGCTCAGTTCACCGCCGCTGGCTACCTGGATCAAAGGTCTTAGTGCTTCTCCCGGATTGGTCGAGATCATAAATTCCACATGGTCAAATCCGTGCGAGGTGATCTTCTCTTCCTCCGGTGTGACCGCGATCTCAAATTCCACATGCAGGAAGTTTAAATCTACCAGTGCTGCCTTTAATTTCGCACTCAGATCCTTTGCCGCACCTGTCCGAAGCGCGGAGGCCTTACGGCAGGCAGTTACGAGTTCTTCCCTCACCTTTGCCGCCTCTTTCTCGAGATCTGCACGATAAGTTTCATAATCGGTCAGCTTCTCAAGTTCCTTCGTCTTCTCTTCCTGATAGGAAAGCACCGCCGAAAGTGAGCCGCCATATTTGCTTTTCAAATGATTTAAGGTATTTAACCGATCCTCTGTTTCGCGGAAGGTCTCATCGTCAAATTCCATCTGCGAAGCAAAGGCGTTACAGCCATGTCCGAAATCACCGATCAGGCTGTCGATGTCTTCGAGCTGATGCTCAAGTTCTTCGATTGCCGGGTCATACTGCATGACGCCCCTGAGCTCGCGCAGAGCTCTGTCGATCATGCTGCCGATGGCCACATCCCCTTCGGTCAGTTGCTGCGCGATCCCGATAGCCTCCATGATCCTGCGACTGTTGACCATCTTCTGATAATCGCTCTCGAGGGCTTCATCTTCGCCTTCTTTGACTGCAGCCTGCTCGATCTCGTCGATCTCGTACTGCAGCAGTTCCATCTCCCGCAACCGTCCGGCCTCATCGAGGCTTCCTGCGGAAAGTTCCTCTGTCAGCTCCTGCAGTTTGCGGTAGGTTTCTTTGATCAAAACCGCCGTCTGCGCCATCTCATCACCGGCATACGCATCGAGGATCTCGCGGTGCTTTTCCGGTTTTAACAGAGACTGGTGATCGTGCTGTCCGTGAATGTCGAGCAGCAGTTCCGATAACTGCCGCACGATGCGTGCCGTTACGGTCTCTCCGTTGACTTTAAAAACACTCCGGTTCGGTTGGATCTTCCTGGCGATCACGATCGTTCCATCCGCCTCCCACGGCAGATCCAGTTCTTCCATTTTGGCCTGCACCTGTGCATCCGCGGTCTGAAAGATCAGCTCGATCGAAGCGGCATCTGCGCCGCTTCTGATCAGATCCGCATCTGCCTTGGCACCCAGTGCCAGTGTGACGGAACCGATGATGATCGATTTGCCGGCACCGGTCTCACCCGAAAGGATATTGAGTCCCTCCGTCAGATCCACCTCTGCCTGCTCAATCAGGGCTAAATTTTTGACGTTTAAGCTTACTAACATAATGTCTCCTCTTATGTGTACTCTCCGGGCGCAAGCTTAACCTATGGCCCCATTTGATCAAATGAGTTCATTGACTTTATCCATGACGATCTGTGCATCCTCCGGTGTCCGGATGGCCAGCATGATCGTATCATCGCCGGCGATGGTCCCGACGATTTCCTGCAGATTCATCGCATCGAGCGCTGCCGCCACAGCCATCGCCATACCGGATACGGTCTTGACGACCAGAATGCTCTGGGCGCTGCTCATCCCGATCATACCCTCGGAAAGCACACGGATGTACTTATCTCCCAGAGCGCTGTCGGTACCGACCACCGCATATTTCTGGTGGCCTCTCTCCGAAGAGACCTTGGAGAGTTTTAACTCCCTGATGTCTCTGGAGACGGTCGCCTGCGTCACTTCGAACCCTTCTGCCCGAAGCTTGTCCGCCAGCTCTTCCTGCGTCTCGATGTCAAACTGATTGATCAGTTCCACAATCTTTTTGTGTCTTTTTTTCTTCATGCCATAACCCCTCTCTACTGATTAGTTCGCCGACATTTTCTTGCGAAGTACCTCTAAAAAAGTGTCGTCATTGAGCTTCAACAGTTGCGTCGTCCGCTTTGACTTATGGATCTCAATGCGATCCCCCACTTGCATGACAATGCGATCACTGCCGTCAAAGCTGGCTTCTGCCTGTTCCTCTTCCCCGTGTCTGGTCCCCGCAAGTTCGATCGTGATCCGATCCTGCGCGGATAAAATGATCGTTCTGGTATTTAACGTATGCGGGCAGATCGGTGTGACCAGGATCAGCTCCGCACGCGGCTCCACGATCGGGCCGCCGGCAGATAAGTTATACCCGGTCGATCCGGTCGGTGTCGATATGACCACACCGTCCGCATGGTAGGTATTGAGCATCTGCCCGTTGACATAGATATGAAAATCGATCATCTGGAGCGAACCGTAGCGTACGATGGCAATGTCGTTTAACGCGTAATTCGATTCGCCGTCCGTCTTTTTCCCGGAGAGCATCATACGCTCTTCTCTGGTAAAACGGTTCTCCAGGAGCTGATCAAGTGCCGGTGTCACTTTGGCGGCTTCCACGGAAGCTAAATACCCCAGTGTGCCGAGATTAACGCCCATCAGCGGGATCGTAAGCGAGGAAGTCGCTCTGGCCGCGCGAAGCAGCGTCCCATCGCCGCCAAGGACGATGATACACTCGGATGCTGTATCGATCATCTCCGCATGAAGATGCTCTCCCGGACAGACCTGTGCGGTTGCGCCTCTGGCGGTCAGATAATCTTTGATCAGGTGAGTCGTTGTCAGCCCTGAATCTTTGGTTTCATTGGTGATGATGGAAAAATGTCTCATAGTGTCTCATGCGCTTTCCTGACAATTGCCAAAATGAGTTCTTTCTTTGCATCGTTCTCGGAGATGCCGCGCTTTGCACTCTGCACTTCGCGCAGCTGCTCTTCCGCATCGTGCTCGGTCAGCTCTGCAAGGGCCTCTGCACGCTCGGTATTTTTGTGTAAATGGATCAGATATTCAATGTTGCCTTCCGGTCCGCGGATCGGTGAATGTGAAAGTCCGCAGATGTCAAAGCCGACCAGATCTGCAAAATCCATCACCTTGGCGATGACTTCTTCGTGGACGGATTTTTCGCGAACCACGCCCTTTTTGCCGACCTTTTCTTTCCCGGCTTCAAACTGCGGTTTGATCAGGCAGACCATCTCGCCATCCTCTTTTAAGAGGTTACGCGCAGGGATCAGGATCTTGGTCAGCGAAATGAAGGAGACATCGCAGGAAGCAAAATCGATCCGCTCCCCCGTCTCTTCTTTCGTCAGATAACGGAAGTTGGTCTTTTCCATGCAAACAACGCGCTCATCGCTGCGCAGTTTCCAGTCGAGCTGTCCATAGCCCACATCGACGGAAAAGACTTTGACTGCGCCGTTTTGGAGCATGCAGTCCGTAAAGCCCCCGGTAGAGGAGCCAATGTCCATGCAGACCTTGCCTTCCAAGCTGATCGGAAAGTCCTGCATCGCTTTCTCCAGTTTAAAGCCGCCGCGGCTGACATATTTTTGAGAAGTTCCTTTGACTTCGAGACTCTGGATCTTTTCCGGGTCAAAGCTTGCCCCTGCCTTATCCTCTCGCTGTCCGTTTAAAAATACTTCGCCCGCCATGATCATGGTCTTGGCCTTTTCTCTGGACGGCGCAAGTCCACGCTCTACGAGCAGAACATCCAATCGTTCCTTCATGATGCCCCTTTGCTGTGTTCTTTGATGATTCGTTCCGTAATGCTGTCCGCATCCATCTGCAGCATCTCGAGAAGCTGTCCGACAGAGCCCTGCGGTACGAACTGATCCTCGATGGCGATCGGCAGCACTTTGCTGTCCGTATCGAGGCGGTCGATCACATCGCGCACGGCTTCGCCGAAACCGCCGCGGCGGATATTTTCTTCCATGGTCACGATCAGTCTGTGTCCCCTGGTCAGTGCCTTGATGATGTCCTCATCCAGCGGCTTTACAAAGCGCGCATTGATCAGACTGCAGGAGTAGCCCTGCTCTTTTAAATTCTCGCGGACCTGCTCTGCGATGCGGACCATGCTGCCCACGGCGAGCAATGCGATATCCGACTCCGGATAGATGACCTCTGCGCGGGCATCCTCTACCGGCTGACGGAACTCAGCAAGTCCGTCGTAAGCCTCGCCTCTGGGGTAACGGATCGCCACCGGCCCATCAAGCGTTAAAGCGAACTTGAGCATATCGGATAATTCCCATTTGTTCTTCGGTGCCATGATCGTCATGTTCGGCATCGTTGCCAAGAAGGAGAGATCAAAAATACCCTGATGCGTCTCCCCGTCGCTTCCGACAAGCCCTGCTCTGTCGATGGCAAAGATGACCGGAAGCTTCTGGATGCAAACATCGTGCATGATCTGGTCATACGCCCTTTGCAGGAACGAGGAATAGATCGCCACGATCGGACGCAGGCCCTCTGCCGCCATACCGGCAGCACAGGTCACCGCATGCTCTTCTGCGATGCCCACGTCAAAGAACCGCTCCGGAAAAATATTACGGAAGCGCTTTAATCCCGTACCGTCCGGCATCGCTGCCGTGATCGCAACGACACGCTCATCACGCTGTGCCAGTTTGATCATGACGGTCGAGAAAATATCGGTGTAATTGGACTTCGTTCTCGGGTGCGACGGCAGACCTGTCTGGATATCAAACGGCTCTGCCCCGTGGAATCTCGCCGGATGACGCTCTGCCGGTGCAAAGCCTTTGCCCTTGATGGTCTCCACATGGATCAGGACCGCACCTTTGACGGTCTTGGCATCGTTGATAAAACGGGTTAATTTCGCGATATCGTGCCCGTCGACCGGTCCCATATAGGTGATGCCCATATCCTCAAAATAGGTCCCCGGGATCACCATGTCACGGACTTTGTTTTTGACTTTGCGGATACCTTCCACCATGGTCTCACCATAAGGTGCGCCAAGGAGTTTCTGATAGACATCGGCCTTCAGATCCAGGTAGCCGTCCGTGGTACGGATCGTATTTAAATATTTGGAAATGCCACCGACGTTTTCGCTGATGGACATTTTGTTGTCATTTAAGATGATAATATAATTCGTATCGAGCTTGGAGGCATTGTTCAATGCTTCGTAAGCCATACCGCCGGTCAGTGCACCGTCTCCGATGACCGCAACGATCGTGTTGTCCTCTTTCTTGCGATCTCTCGCTACCACCATGCCCAGCCCCGCCGATACGGAGGTCGAACTGTGTCCGGTGTTAAAGCTGTCGCACGGACTCTCCGAGCGTTTCGGGAAGCCGCTTAAGCCCCCAAAGGTACGCAACGTATCAAACTCACGCTTTCTTCCGGTCAGCAGTTTGTGCGTATAGGACTGATGTCCCACATCCCAGACGATCTTGTCTTTCGGCAGATTCAGTGCCAGATGCAACGCCATGGTCAGTTCCACGCACCCTAAATTGGCCGCCAGATGTCCTCCTCTGACCGAGATCTTTTCGATCAGAAATTCGCGGATCTCCTGTGCCAGTTCCGGCAGATGAGCCTTCTCGATTTTTTTGATATCATTGGTTTGATTGATCTTTTCCAGATACATCTGTTGTGCTCCTACTTTGTGCGATGCACCAAAGCGCGTGTCAATTCGATCAGGAAATCATCCTGAAGTGTATTCTTTTGCAGCAGCGCGATCGCTTCCGCGGAAAGCTTTTCCACCTGTGCCGCGGCCTCTGTAAGGCCATGCGCTTTGACATAGGTTAACTTATCGTTCTTTTCATCACTGCCGATCGGCTTGCCCAGCTCCGCTTCATTGCCGGTCACATCCAGGATGTCATCCTGGATCTGGAAGGCCAGGCCGATATTGTAACCAACCGTTTCCATATCCCGGACATCTTCCCCGGAAGCACCTGCCAGGATCGCCCCACACATGAGAGATGCTTCGATCAGCGCTGCGGTTTTATGTGCATGGATAAACATCAGCTTGTCTTCATCAATGCGCAGTCCCTTTTTCTCCGCTTCCACATCTGCGACCTGTCCGCCGATCATCCCATAGATGCCGGCTTTGCGGGAAAGAACCGTCAGTGCTTTCCCGATCGCGGTATGCACCCCGGGCGCGATCTCAAAGGCCTTGCAGGCAGTCTCAAACGCGTAATTTAATAATCCGTCACCTGCCAGGATCGCCATCGCTTCGCCGTAAGCCGCATGTGTCGTCAGCTTGCCCCTGCGATACTGATCATTGTCCATCGCCGGCAGATCATCATGCACCAGCGAATACGTATGGATCATCTCAATCGCCGCCATAAACGGTTCGATGACTTTGCCATCACCGCCGTGCAGGCGATATGCTTCCTGCATCATCATCGGGCGCAGCCTCTTTCCTCCGGCCAGCACCGAATAGTTCATGGCCTCCAGAACGGTTTTCTGGTACCCTTCTTCCTTTGGCAAATACGATGAAACGATCTGTTCTACCTCTGCCACACGTGCAGAGAGCTTTTCATCAAAACTCATTGAGTGTCTCACTTTCCGCCACTTCGCCCTGCGCATTGATCTCAAGCACTTTCTTTTCCACGGTATCCACCGTCGCTTTGCAATGTGCCAGCAGCTCCATGCCCTTCTGATATTCCGTAAACGAATCCTCCAGCGAGATTTCCGGGGATTCCAGATTTGCTACGATCTGATCCAGCTTCCCAAACGCCTCCTCTAAGGACAGCTCTTCTACCGGATGTTCTGTCTGCTCTGTCTGCTTTTTGTTTGCCATACGCTTCTCCTATATATACTGCATCCCTTCGGCTTTATGAACCTTTGCACTGATCTTACCGTCCCGCACATAGATCTCCACCGGGCTGCCGGCCGATACCTGCGAGATGCTCTGCAGGGTATGTCCCGTCTCATCCGCGACATAGGCATAGCCCTGCGTCAGTTTCTCAAGCGGTGATACGCCCTTCATCTGTTGCGCATACATTGCCACACGGTGCTGGTAGTCTCTCAGTTTGCGATCCATCAGCTGTGGCAGCATCCTCTCGATGCGCTCTGTATGCAGCTTTTGATCCGTAAGTTTTCTCTCTATCAAAGATCGTAACGCATCCTCGATCAGCACCAGTCGATGCCGATCCTCGCGAAGACGCGCTTCCGGCGATCGCTTTTGCAACGCCTGCGCATACCCCGTCATCTTAAGCCGTGTGCGCGTCAGACTCGCTTCCATGCCTCTGCTAAGGCGCAGTTCATATCCTGCGAAGCGGTCGTATAATTCCCGGATGTCTGCGACAGCCAGCTCTGCCGCCGCCGAAGGTGTCGGTGCTCTCAGATCGGAGACGTAATCGATGATCGTCGTATCCGTCTCGTGGCCGACTGCCGAGATGATCGGCACACTGCAGTCAAACACCGCCTGCGCGACGATCTCTTCATTAAATGCCCAAAGATCTTCGATGGAGCCACCGCCCCTGCCCACGATCATCACATCGACCCCGAGATGCTCGAGCATCCGGATGCCCTGCACGATGCTTTGGGCCGCCTGATCTCCCTGCACAATGGCCGGGTAGAGGATGATCTGCACATACGGATTGCGCCGCCTTGTGACATTGATGATATCCCTCACGGCCGCACCGGTCGGTGCCGTCACGACACCCAGCGTATGGATGTAGGTCGGGATCGGCTGCTTATACTCCGGTGCAAACATGCCACGCTCCAGCAGTTCTTTCTTTAAGAGCTCGAAGCGCTCATGAAGCGTGCCCCGTCCATCCGGCATGATCGTCTTTGCATACAGCTGATATGCCCCGCTCCGCTCGTAGACTTCGATCGAACCGCCGACGACCACCTGCTGACCAATCTCCAGATGAAACGCAAGACCGGAACGGTTGCCGGCGAACATGACGCAGGCAATCGTCCCGGAGCGATCCTTAATGGTAAAATAAATATGTCCAGAAGAATGGTACTTGCAATTGCTGACTTCACCGCGCACCAACACGGATTGCATCATGAAGTCCTGTGCAAACATATTTTTGATATAGGAATTGACTTGTTGCACTGTGTAAATATTCGGCATTGCAACACTCTCGCTTTTAGTTCTCGGCAAACTTTGCCAACACGCCGTTGACGAAGGCCGGAGATTCATCCTGGCCGTACTTCTTCGCCAGTTCTACCGCCTCATTGATCGCAACGCCGGTCGGTACGCTTTCATCAAAGGTGATCTCGTACACGGCGATCCGCAGGATCGTCAGGTCGACCTTTCCCATACGGGAGGTCTTCCATCCGGTAACCTTATCGTTCATCATCCCGTCGATCTCGGATAAATGCTCGATGATGCTCTCAAATTTGGCTGTGATCTCATTCATGTCCGCATCATTGATCTGCGGCTCGTTTTCTGTAAAAAAGAGGCCCCTCTGATCTTCCATGTCCTCCGGTTCGTTGAATTCGACACGGAATAATAATTTGAAGAGCTGCTCTCTGAATTCTCTACGACTCATGTTCTTCCTTCTGCATTAACCTACATGAACACCGGCAATGCGGATATTGATATCCGTTACCTCGAGTCCTGTCATGTTCTCGATCGTGTTCTGGATCTTATTTTGTGCCTTCTGGCAGGTCGCCGGAATGTTATATCCGTACTCTACCGTCAGGGCGATATCTACTCTGACTTTCTTACCGTAAATCTCGACTTTGGAGCCTCTTGTCGAAGAATCATAACCGATATTTCTCATCAGATCGGTAGCTTTGGTACTCGATGGTTTAGCGATTCCCTCAACCTCCTGTGCTGCAAGGATGGCAATTTTAGCGACCACGTCGTCTGCGATCTTAACGGAACCCATACCTGTATCTTCTTTCAATTCACGTACTTCTGATGTTCTTACCTGACTCATAATAACCTCCGTGAAACCGTTTCTACGTATTGCATTCTCATTTTACCCTACCAAAATAGGAAAGTAAATAGCGTTTGGTTGCAGGTAAAACGCGCATGTTTCTGCCCATTTTCGTCTGCACTCTTCCCGGAATAATATGCAAAAACATGGTTCTGATCGATCAGATATTCATAGCACGCTTCATAGACCTGCGCATCGCTGCACATGAAATGCACATTCACGCCCTGCGTGTCAAAAAGCTCCGCAAGCTTCTCCTGATCAAGGTCCGTCAGCATCCTGCCCTCTTTGACAAAGTAATTATCCTGCACCGCGCTGCACTCCGGCAGTGTAAACTCCGCATCCGCCTCATGATCCCGGCCGATCTGCTCGCTGGTCACGTTCAGATAGTCGTAACGGATGGATAAGGCCTGCTCATCCTCTGCACTCTCGATCGTCAGATCCGTCCCGGTCCCGATGTCGCCCCAGGTCGGATCGATCGCATACCAGGCGCCATCGATGTAAGCCTCATTCCAGGCATGCCGCTCGCCCTTGCTGATCCCGGTCACATAGATGCACGGGATCCCGAGCTTTTGTAAGAGCAGCTGCATTGACTTGGCATAACCGGTACATACCGACTCCTTCTCGAGAAACACAGAAAGCACATTCTGATTATCCTTGGAAGTCTCTCCGTAGGTCGTCTCGCGGATCACATACTCATAGACCGCCTTAACCGTCTCATAGTCGCCGCCGACCGGAATGCTCTCCAGTGCCGCATCCACCGCCGCATCCAGCTGTGCCTGCAGTGCCTCCTGCTCTTCTTTGCTATAGGTGTATTCTCCCTGGAAGGTGATGTAGAGGATCTCTTCGTCCTGCATGGCTTTGACGATCCTGTGCCCCGAAAGCCAAAAAATCTCCGGATGATCGTTTTGCACGGCATCAAAAATCCTGGAAACCGCTTCTTCATCCACGGTTGAAATCTCTGTATACTCCGCAAGGCCCATGACGATCTCATACATCTCGTTGTAAACGATCTGTTCTTCCTGTGTCAGCAGGGAATAATAATACCCCTCCGATCCGGCAGAGACCGCATCCAGCGCCGCCTCCGGATCGGGTGTGGCGGATACCGCATCGCTTTGCAGATCGCCTGCCGTATCCTTCCCGGTACTTTGTAAAGCCGTTTCTCCCGTAAGGTCCTCTGTGCTGCTTTCGGTGCTTTCCGCATTGATCGCGCTCTCTTTCTGCATCACAAGAAAGAACTGTTCTTTTGCCTTCGCAAACAGTTCTTTCCCGATGCCGGTAACTGCCAGAAAGGCAATCGAACCGACGATCAGCAACATCATGAGAAATCCGACGATATCTCCGCCGTGATGATGATGTTTTCCTGCCACAATGCTCCTATCCGATCTTTTACTCTATGTAAGATCCTACATGTTTCCGCGTCCGAACTCGGAAAGTTTCAAATCCTTGTTGCGATCCAGGGTCATACCGATGCTCCACTCATTGACAAAGAGCAGCAGCGGCTGATCCTTTAAGTCTTTGATCTTCTTCATGTCAGAGGTACCGGTCAGATGTGCCAGATCGATCTCCGGACCGTTCTCGATCCAGCGAATGTACTCATACGGCAACTTCTCCAACTTGATCTCGACATTATATTCGCTCTGCAAACGATACTGTAATACTTCAAACTGCAGTACGCCGACAACGCCGACAATGATCTCCTCCAGACCCGTATTAAACTCCTGGAAGATCTGGATCGCACCTTCCTGTGCGATCTGCGTGATGCCCTTAACGAACTGCTTACGCTTCATCGTATCAACCTGACGCACACGGGCAAAATGCTCCGGTGCAAAGGTCGGGATCCCCTCGTAGCGGAAGTTTTTCCCCGGTAAAGTAATCGTATCTCCAATGGAAAACAGACCCGGATCAAAGACACCGATGATGTCACCCGCATAAGCTTCCGTCAGGATCTTACGCTCATCCGCCATGATCTGCTGCGGCTGGGATAAGCGCATCTCACGCCCGCTCTGGATATGCTTCACGTTCATGGTCGCATCGTATTTGCCGGAGCAGATCCGCATAAATGCGACACGGTCACGGTGTGCCTTATTCATATTGGCCTGAATCTTAAAGACAAAGGCCGAGAAATCATTGGTCAGCGGATCGATCTCGCCGGTATCCGCTTTTCTGGGACGCGGCGGCATCGCCATTTCCAGAAAGTGCTGTAAGAATACTTCGACGCCGAAATTGGTCAGCGCGGATCCGAAAAATACCGGTGTTAAATCACCTGCACGGACCTCATCCAGATCAAACTCCGCACCTGCACCCTCGAGAAGTTCCAATTCTTCCTGCAGCTTCTCTTTGGCAGCATCCCCGATAAAATCGGTGAGTTTCTGCTCATCCTCCATTGAGATGATCTCGGTATGCCCTTCCCTGGTACCCTTTTCGGTATCGGAGAAGGTTAAGACTTCGTTCTTTTCGCGATCGTAAACGCCCTTAAATCCTTTACCGGATCCGATCGGCCAGTTTACCGGGCAGGTCGCGATCCCAAGTTCTTTTTCCACTTCATCGAGCAGATCGAAGGTATCTCTTGCATCACGATCCATCTTGTTGATGAAGGTAAAGATCGGGATATGTCTCATGGCACAGACTTTAAAAAGTTTTCTGGTCTGCGCCTCGACACCCTTGGAAGCATCGATGACCATGACCGCCGAATCGGCAGCCATCAGCGTACGATACGTATCTTCTGAGAAGTCCTGATGTCCCGGGGTATCCAGAATGTTAATACAATAGTTGTCATATTCGAACTGCAATACCGAACTGGTAACGGAGATACCTCTTTCCTTTTCGATCTCCATCCAGTCGGATACCGCATGACGGGCCGTTGCCTTTCCCTTGACAGAACCTGCTAAATTGATCGCACCGCCGTAAAGCAGGAACTTTTCGGTCAGTGTCGTTTTGCCGGCATCCGGGTGGGAAATAATGGCAAATGTCCTTCTTCGATTGATTTCTTTGGTGATATCAGCCACAAATAACTCCTTTTAGAAGAGCGGTGTCCCCGCGATCTTCTGCTCAATTCCTAAATAATGCAGTACCGTCGCACCGATATCGGCAAAGGTCGGACGTGTGCCGAAATTGCCCGGTGTCAGGTTCTTGCCGTAAACGACAAACGGTACATATTCTCTGGTATGATCCGTTGTCTTTGTATAACTCGGGTCACAGCCGTGATCTGCCGTCATCATGATCAGGTCATCCTCGCGCAGCCTGGATAACAGTTCCGGCAGTTTGTCATCAAAATACTTCAATGCCTTGGCATAGCCGTCCACGTCTCTGCGGTGTCCGTAGAGCATGTCATAGTCGACCAGATTCGTAAAGCATAAGCCTTCAAAATCACGATCCATCCACTCTAATGTACGCTCGATGCCTTCGGCATTGTTTTCCGTAAAGACGAAATCCGTCATACTCTTGCCCGCAAAAATATCATGGATCTTGCCAACGGACAATACGGTCTTACCGCTCTCGATGATCTGATCGAGCATCGTGGTGCGCGGCGGCTCTAACGAAAAGTCATGACGATGTGCGGTTCTGGTGTAATTGCCGTTTGCACCGATGAACGGTCTGGCAATGACACGACCGACGCCATGCTCTCCCTGCAGGATCTTACGCGCGATCCGGCAGTCCTCATACAGTTCCTCAAGCGGTACCACATCTTCATGTGCCGCGATCTGGAACACACTGTCTGCAGACGTATAGACGATCAGGTCGCCGGTCTTTACATGCTCATCTCCGTACACCTTGAT
>JAILPR010000023.1 GCA_024699355.1 Lachnospiraceae bacterium | reverse complement strand
GTAGAGCAGAAGGCCAGAGATATCGCAGAGTATTGCGGGTTCTCTCAGGGCATGTGCTACAGCTTTGAGAGCGAGAAAGTTTTCGATAAGCTGCTCCTGCCTGCTGATTCACCGCTGCGTAATGCGATCCGTATTTCCAATCCGCTGGGCGAGGATTTTGCGCTGATGCGTACGACCTCCTTAAACGGTATGATGACGAGTCTTGCGACGAACTTTAACCGTCGTAATGCCAATTGCCGTCTCTATGAGATGAGCAATATCTATATCCCGAAAGCACTTCCGCTGACGGAACTGCCGGATGAGAGAATGCAGTTTACCTTAGGCTTTTACGGCGATGGCGATTTCTTTACCATGAAGGGTGTGGTAGAGGAGTTCTTAGAGCATGTCGGCCTCTTAAAGAAACTGACCTATGATGCGCAGGCCGGCAAGCCCTACCTGCATCCGGGCCGTCAGGCAAACATCATCTATGAAGGAAAAGTCCTTGGCTATCTGGGGGAAGTACATCCGGAGGTATGCGACAACTATGATATTAAGACCAGAGTATATGTTGCGGTTCTGGATATGCCGGAAGTGATGCCGTTTGTCACCTTCGATCGCAAGTACGAGGGCATTGCAAAGTTCCCGGCGGTCAGCAGAGACTTGTCCATGGTCGTACCGAAGGACATCCCGGTTGGTAAGATCGAAGAGATCTTTACACAGCGTGGCGGTAAGATCCTCGAGAACTATGCACTGTTTGATCTGTATGAAGGCGATCAGATCAAAGAAGGATTTAAATCTGTTGCCTACAGCATTTCCTTTAGAGCAAAAGATCGTACCCTGGAAGAAAATGATGTTTCCGGTGCGATGAAGAAGATCTTAAACGGTCTGGAAGGACTGGGCATTCAGTTGCGTCAGTAAACAGGAACGAAATTCAGGCGGAAAGTTGGAACTTTCCGCCTGTTTGTATTATAATCTCTCATAGACTTGACAAAAAAGATCAAGTAAATGAATTCGTACGGAGGTTTTTAGTATGGAACATACCAACACATGGAAGACTTATAACCAGAAACAGTACAAGGAAGCAATGGCTTTCGGTGAGGATTATAAGAACTTTTTAAATAGCGCAAAGACAGAACGTGAAGCGATCGATACGATCGTGAACACCATTGAGCAGGACGGCTTTGTCGAACTCGAAGAGCTGATCGCAAAGGGCAAGAAATTAAAAGCAGGCGATAAGGTGTATTCGGTACACATGAATAAATCCATCGCCATCTTTAAAATCGGTAAAGAGCCGATCGAGGCGGGCTTAAATATCCTTGGCGCACATATCGATTCTCCGCGTCTTGATATCAAGCAGAATCCGCTGTATGAAGAAGGCGGCTTTGCTTATCTGGATACCCATTATTACGGTGGTGTGAAGAAGTATCAGTGGGTGACCATTCCGCTGGCACTGCACGGCGTTGTGGTCAAGAAAGACGGCACCACCATCGAACTTGCGATCGGCGAGGATGAGGATGATCCGGTATTCTTTATTTCCGATCTGCTGATCCACCTGGCACAGGAGCAGATGGAAAAGAAAGCAGCGAAGGTCATCGAGGGTGAAGCACTTGATCTGATCATCGGCAATGAGCCGTTTGTCATCCGCAACGGACGCAAGAAAGAAGAAGACTCCGAAGCAAAAGACCTGGTAAAGAAGGGTATCCTGGATATCCTGAAAAATAACTACGGCTTCGAAGAAGAAGATTTTATTTCCGCAGAACTCGAAGTGGTTCCTGCCGGAAAAGCAAGAGATGCAGGCTTTGACCGCTCCATGATCTTAGGCTATGGCCATGATGACCGTGTTTGCGCTTATCCGTCCATGAGAGCCATCATGGAGATCGGTGTGCCGCAGAGATGTGCCTGCTGCATCCTGGTAGATAAAGAAGAGATCGGCTCTGTCGGTGCAACCGGTATGCAGTCGAAGTTCTTTGAAAATGCACTTGCGGAAGTAATGGCACTGGCCGGTCAGTACAGCGATCTGGCGCTGCGCAGAGCGCTGAGCAATTCCTTTATGCTCTCCAGCGATGTCAGCTCCGCATTCGATCCGAGCTATGCATCCAGCTTTGATAAGAAAAATGTGGCATTCCTCGGTGATGGTATGGTATTTAACAAGTTCACCGGATCCCGTGGTAAATCCGGCTCCAATGATGCCAATGCAGAGTATATCGCACAGCTTCGCAATGTGCTGGATGCCGATAAAGTCAACTTCCAGACGGCAGAGCTTGGCAAGGTCGATCTTGGCGGTGGCGGTACGATCGCGTACATCCTGGCGCTTTATGGCATGAATGTCATTGACAGCGGTGTGCCGGTTCTGAGCATGCATGCGCCTTGGGAAGCAATCAGCAAAGCAGATCTTTACGAGGCAAAGCGTGGCTATATCACGTTTTTAAATAAGATCGGACTGTAAGGAAAGATGGAAGAATTAAAGAAGAGTGATTTTTATTATGATCTTCCGGAAGAATTGATCGCGCAGGATCCGCTTGAGGACCGGTCAAGCTCGAGATTGATGGTGCTTGATCAGCACTCGGGCGAGATCTCGCATCATGTGTTTAAGGAGATCATAGATTATTTAAATCCCGGAGACTGCCTGGTACTGAATAATACCAAGGTGATCCCGGCGCGACTGATCGGTGCCAAGAAAGAAACCGGCGGCGCGGTGGAAGTGCTGTTGCTGCGGAGGATCTCGGACAATCGCTGGGAGACACTGGTGCGTCCGGGTAAAAAGTGCAGACCTGGCGCGGAGATCGTCTTCGGTGATGGCGTGATGAGCGCCAAAGTGATTGATGTCGTGGAAGAAGGGAACCGGATCGTAGAGTTTTCCTACGACGGGATCTTTGAAGAGCGACTTGACGAACTCGGAGAGATGCCGCTGCCACCGTATATCACGCATAAACTGCAGGATAAGAACCGGTATCAGACCGTGTATGCAAAGTATGAGGGCTCAGCGGCCGCACCGACGGCAGGCCTGCATTTTACACCGGAGTTACTTGCGCAGATCCGGGAAAAGGGCGTCAAAGAAGCGTATGTGACGCTCCATGTCGGCCTTGGGACCTTCCGCCCTGTGAAGGAAGAGAATGTCTTAGAGCATCATATGCATTCGGAATTTTATCAGATCACCGCAGAGGCGGCAGAGACCATCAATCAGACCAAAGCAGCGGGCGGACGCGTGATCTGCGTTGGCACGACCTCGACCAGAACGATCGAGTCTGCTGCGGATGAAGATGGCAGATTACATGCCTGCAGCGGAGATACGAGTATTTTTATTTATCCGGGGTATCACTTTAAAGTACTCGATGGCCTGATCACCAACTTCCATTTGCCGGAATCGACCCTGATCATGCTGGTGTCGGCCCTGGCAGGAAGAGAGCATGTCCTGCATGCATATGCGGAAGCGGTCAAAGAACGCTACCGCTTTTTCTCCTTCGGAGATGCAATGTTTTTAAAACCCTGAAAGGGATGATATGACGTTTTCATCGGAACTGTTTTTGTTTGCATTGCTGCCGATCCTGTTGGCATCGATGCTGTTGAACCAAAACCAACGAAATACACAGCAGGTGATGATCCTGCTGGCAAATATATGCTTTGGCCTCTGGAGTGGATTCGGAGGCCTGGTTTTGATTCTGGCAATGACCGGGGGAACGTTTCTGCTGGTACGGTTTTGGATCTTGCCGGGGGAGCGCGGACGTCTGGCGCTTACGATCACATTATTATGTCTGCCGCTGCTTTTCTTTAAATATACGGCATTTCTGATCGGCAATGTGAATGCACTGTTTCGCATATCTTTATCCGTGCCGGATCTGATGCTACCGCTGGGAATTTCGTTTTATACCTTTCAGGCAATCTCTCTGGTGGTGGATGTGTATCGGGGAGAAGTCTGCGAAGTACGCTTCCGGGAAGTACTGCTGTATCTGACGTTTTTCCCGACCGTAACCAGTGGTCCGATCCTGCGATTTACGCCGTTTCGGGAAGGGCTGGCTTCGCCTGTCCGCTACAGAGACTGGAACGGGGCGCTGTTTCGTTTCGTGCTCGGTTTATCAAAAAAGGTGCTGATCGCAGATCGCCTTGCATTGCTGGCAGATTATTATTTTGACGGGATCGCCGCAGGCGGGAGTTATTCTGCGGCAGGTCTCTGGTTGGGATCGATCGCGTATTCGTTGCAATTGTATTTTGATTTTTCCGGCTACAGTGATATGGCGATCGGCATCGGAG
>JAILPR010000257.1 GCA_024699355.1 Lachnospiraceae bacterium | reverse complement strand
TACGCTCGAGAATTTCTCGATCCCGATATAATTGATCTCCGGATGCGCCTTGGCCATATCCATCAAGAAGCGCCCCTTTCCCATGCCGATCTCGATATGGATCGGATGATCGTTCTGAAACTCCTGTGCCCATGCACCTTTCTTTGTCTGCGGATCCTTGATCGCTCCTTCAAACTCCTGAATTTTCTCTCTGGATCCCGGAATATTTCTTAATCTCATATGACTTCTTTTCTTTTCTCCTTTTTGAGATCTGCTTTGCTCGTGCCCATCTCAAATGTTATGATGTAATTATGCAACAGAGTCTGTTTTTTTCCAAATTAAATTTTCCGCTTCGGATCGCTGCCGGACTGCTCAGTCTGATCCTCATGCTTTTATCTCCGTCTGCAGTGCTTCTTTCACATGCCGCAACGGCAGAGGAGCTCGAAGAAGCCGCCCTGGCGCGTAAAGCACTTCCGATCCAGACCAATGAGATCGCCGATTGGCCGACCGGTCCTGAAGTCAGTGCGCAGGCCGCCATATTAATGGAAGCCAAAACAGGGACCATTCTGTATGGCAAAAACATCGATGAGCAGCTTTATCCTGCCAGTACGACCAAAATGCTGACCTGCCTGATCGCTGCCGAAACCTGTTCCCTGACAGATATGGTAACCATTTCCTACACTGCGGTTTCTTCCGTTCCGTCGGATGGCTCCTCCATCGGTGCCGATGCCGGGGAATCCATGCCGCTGGAGGAATGCTTGTATGCGATCCTGGTCGCTTCCGCAAACGAAGTGGCCTCCGCAGTCGGCGAACATGTCGCAGGCAGTATCGATGCGTTTACGGAACTGATGAATCAGAAAGCGGCCGAACTTGGCTGCACCAATTCGCATTTTTCCAATTGCAACGGTCTGTTTCTGGAGGATCACTATACTTCCGCGCATGACCTTGCACTGATCGCGAAGGCCTTTTTTGAAAATGATACGCTGTATCGTATCGGCAACACCGCTTCTCATCATTTTGTCGCAACCGCCACCCAGCCTGATGACTTTACGATCACCAACAAACACAAGCTGATCAATGGTGAGATTTCCTACGACGGGATCATCGGCGGCAAAACCGGTTATACCGGGGAAGCCAGACAAACTCTGGTCACCGGCTGTGAACAGAACGGCATGCGCCTGATCTGCGTTGTCTTAATGGAAGAAGCGCCTTCCCAGTTTGAAGATACGGTTACCCTATTTGATTACGGGTATCAGAATTTTTCCCTGCAGTCGATCGCAGGCTCGGATACCACGTACAGCATGGGCAGTTCGAATTTCTTTGAGACCGGACGGGACATCTTCAGCCGCGCCGGCACGATCCTGACCCTGGATGCACAGGATGTTGTTGTACTTCCTTCCGGTGTGGATTTTAGCGAATTGTCTTCGGTATTGACCTTCTGTGAGGGTGAGGATTATCTCGCCGACATTACCTACTCTTTCTCCGGCGTACCGGTCGGAAGTGCCCATCTCATTGAGGGACTTATGCAAACGGGTGAGGAAGATGATCCGGTCATTGATACGGTCCTGGAAGATCAGGATGATAATGCCTCTGTTTCCGACCATATCATGAATGCGTTTCAACTCACCCGCCGCACGGACTCCGTGATCTTTATCAATGTCCGCAAGCTTCTTCTCTGGGTTGCGCTGATCGCCAGTGCCATGATCGCGCTGATGTGTCTGTATTCGATGCTTCACAGCAGACAGGATCTCCGTCATGAGCGTAAGCGTCTTCGCAAACTGCGTCGCAATATGCGTGCATCACGTCGGATCGATCGCAGGGATCGAAAACGCCGCACAAAGCTGCGTTCGAAATTCTAGTGGTAATTGCTTCTTAAGACAATCGTATTTTGGTCAAAAAAACTGCGGCGATGGTTACTCCATCGGCCGCAGTATACTATCTAATAAACCTCTTCGCTTTTGCAGTTTTTCCCGGCGTTGCTTTTTACTTTTCTCTGCCAGGTCTTTCCATTCTTTGGCTTCTTCCGCCGTAATGAATTTTTCCGTTTTGATCACATAGACCTGATCATCCGGTGTCTTCCGGATCCGGATCTTGCCTTTCATAAATCCATGTACATCGCATTCCGAAACCGCATAATAGTGCTTGCCGTTTGCCGTAAACCAGCGAACCTTCCGCTTGATGTTCTTATGACATTTAAAGCAACGACACCCGGTGACTTCCCGGTCTTCCAGCGCCGTTTGCTTATCCGGAAATACCCTGGAAATATATTTCACATAGGTTCCGAAGTCCGCATGAATTTCCGTCTCGGGACTTTGTGGCTTTACATAGGTATCATACGAATAAAACCGTAAAATTTCCTCCCGGTCGATTTTTTCCAGAACCTTCGCCGTATAATAGGCATCGCTAAAGGCCCGATGGAACGGAATATCCTTTTCGATCTCCAGCATATCCACCGCATGCTCTAAAGTCCTGCGCGTTTTCTGGTCGTCAAATGCCAGACTGAAAAGCTTTTGCACATCCAGAAACTTCAACGGTCTGTCGGTCAGCGGCTCCATGTCGTAGTGATCCATGTTCTTTTGCAGTTCTCCAAGATCAAGCGGTCCCCAGGTACAAAAGACATACTCTTCTTCACCGCACCAGTCCAAAAACTGCTTACAGACTTCCGGAAAGACTCGTCCTTTTTGCAATTCTTCCATCTGCAGATGGATCAGCTTCCTGGTAATGTGATGCAGCTCATGATATACCTGCGGTTTGACAAGTTCACTGAACTGCTCGACCATTTTGCGGTCTTTATTTAGTTTGATTGCTCCGATTTCTACGATCTCAAACGGCATATCCGCCAGTTCCGGCTCTTTCTCCGGATTTCCCTGGTTCCATTCCAGATCCATCACAATATAATTCATTAGACTCGATCCTGTAATTTTAACTTCAAATGTTGCTTATGCTTCAATTCATACATCCGCTGATCCGCGAGCATGTATACGTCATGCGCTTTTCCGCTCTCACACTCGTTGTTAAAGGCATAGCCGTAAGCAGCACTTCGATAATACTGCGCATAAATAACGTTCATTGCATGCAGTGCTTCATTCATCCTGCGAAGCAAAAGTTCCACGCGCGCTTCATCGGTATTCTGTATGATGACCACGAACTCGTCTCCGCCGATACGGCTGACAAAGCCATCGTCTCCGAAACACTTCTTTAATACTCCCGAAAAATCACGCAGCAAGCGGTCGCCCGCCGTATGGCCCAGCTTGTCGTTGACTTCTTTTAGTCCGTTGACATCCAGACTGATCACGCAGTAGCTGGCATTGGATTGCTGATCCAGAATCTCCATATATTCATCACACCTTGCACGATTGGCAAGATCGGTCAGTCCATCCGCATAGGCCAAATGTGATAACGATACGGTCTCCTGTCTGTGTGCATAGGATTCCGTGACGCTGGTCAGGTAGATCATCAGCTGAATACAAGCATAGACCAGCCCCAGCATCGGGAAATAATTGTAAAACAGCTCCTTGGGCAGCAGGATAAAGCTATCCTTCGCCAGTACCATGCACAACCCGATCATTAATCCGACATCCAGCACCAGCAACCCGTTCATCTGCATCCAATTGGTGATATTTCGCTCTCCCTGATCCTTTAAGTCCTTTATATAATAACGAATCACCATGCCCAGTGCAATGATACACAATACAAAGTAGATATATAACAGTCCTCGAATGTGCTGCCAGTTTAACAGATGCAGCAGGATGAGAACTGCGCTGAGCACCAGGATCACCAGACTGAGTGCCTTTGCACTTTTTGTAAAGGTCTCCTGATGAATGGCCTTTAACAGCAGACAGCTGAGCGGCACAAACACATATGCGAGAATGATCATGACCATTCTCGTGTGTGTACCATCCGCGATATATCCCATCACATTGTAGTAATGATGGATCCAAACGCCAAGCGTTGTACACATGAGCGCACTATAGAGCTGTGCCTTCATTTCCGGCATCATTCCATAGAAGAGTAGTGCAATAAAAGAGAAGATGCCGCCGAATACGATCAGGAATATCCCGTTGATCATTGCAAAGAGGCGGTCTTTTACAAAGGCATGCTCTAACTTTTCATAAGAGCCGAACCGGATGTTGTCGATATATAATGCTCCGCCATCCCGCTCAATATAAAGCCAGATGTTGATCTCATGCATCCCGCTTTCCTGCGGAAGTGCGACATACTGGACGTCTCCGCCGATAAACTTATGATGGATCAGACGATCAAAATAATCTGCCTTGATCTCTTTATTGTCGTAGATGACCTGATAAGCACAGTCCTGATTTTTAAATGTTACGGTCGGGACCTGCACGCTCTCTTCCACAAAGATCTCCCGCGTCATCCGGATCTTCATGCCGGAATAGATCCGCTGATCACCCAGATACTGTTCGAGATCAAACAGAGAATCTCCCCCGATCACTTCTCCGTCGACTGCGATTTCCCAGCCGCCGTTCATATCTTCATAGGAGGCCTCTTCTCCGGCATGCTTCTGTTCGGAGGCGATCAGATAGGCCAATACCACAAAGATGATCACAACAGCTGCCGTGATCAGACCTTTTTTAGATGACTCCTGTTTCATGACTCACTACCTCCTTTCGGAGATAATGCGCGATACAGCTTATCCAGTGTCTGTTGATGATGCTCCTGCTTCATCTGATACATTCTGCTATCCGCAAGCATATAGATCTGATGGGAGGAATTCATCGGCAGTTCCGTTGAATATGCCACGCCCCAGGATGCCGAATATTTATAGCGCCCCACCTTGCTGTTATAAAAGTTCATTCGCTCATGCAGCTTATCTACCAGCGCCGTTACGCGGTCTTTCTCACAACCATCCAGAATCACCACAAATTCATCGCCGCCCATTCGCCCGACGAGAATCTCCTCGGAAAATGTCTCATATAAGATCTTGGCAAACCCGCGGATCAGACTATCTCCCGCCTCGTGTCCCTGCGTATCGTTGATCTGCTTTAACCGGTCAAGATCCAGGCTGATGATCGTATAAGGCTGCATCGTTTGCGCAACGTCACTGAGCGTCTGCTCGCACTTGGCACGATTGGCCAGTTGCGTCAGCGGATCCGTATATGCGATCTCCTCCAGCTCCACGCGCGCCTTTTCATTGCTGATATATGCAACACAGTGGAATACATAATTGACGATCAGGCAGGTCGCAAACAGCAGACTGCCAATCGTCGTATAGACTGCTACGATTCCCGGATCCTTTGCACCGCTCACGATGACAGAATGATAGAACCTTATCATATCCATCATTGCACAGATCATCAGCAAAAATACGCCAAGTCCGACAATATTTTCTTCGATCACCTGACGGAAGGAGCGTTTCTTCTTATAAATCTGATAAAGCATACAGAACAGATTGATAAATACGCACAGCCCCTCGCCAAGCAGCAAGACATGAAACGGCGTCAGCATACGCTCCACATGTGCCACATGGGAAAAATGCATCCCAAAAGTAACCATCAAAAATGCCGCATGGATCACAACCAGCACGATCATCGGCCGGCTTTGTCCAAAATGCACTTTACTGTCAAACATGATGGTCAGCATCAGAACCATCGGTAACGTATAAAGCGCCGCATATCTCCAAAATGAAGTATTTCCCGGTGTTTCAAAAAACTGATTCATTAATCCGAAAAACTCCAGGATATAAATGCCAAGCAACAAACAGGCAAATCCGTAAAAAACCCCCGACAAGTCATGCTTTTTACGAAGTGCGAGCACCGGTGACAAAGCAAAAAGCATCAATGAAAAAATGCAGAGAAAGACGCCGACAAATAAACCGAGGCGCTTGCTCTGAATATTCTTTTTACCCAGATCGTTGCGATTCCCGATCAGGATTTCATCTAATAAATAAGACTCCCCCTCTTCCGTCGTCGTCAGGCGAATCTTTAACTCATACTCCTCATTCTCAAAATTTCCCAGCGGTATGATATGCGTTTTTTGCGGAATAAGCTCAGATACCGCCAGAAGATCTTCTCCATAAGAATAGATCTGATCCCGTTCCACATATACCTCAACAAGTGCATAAGCGGTATCAAACGACAGACACGGACTGATGATATCGTTCGCAGGGACCCTGGTCTTTAACACGATGGTCTCTCCCTGCTCCGCATTCAGGATCCGAACATTGGACAGCTTCTGATTGAAGTAGAGCTTCCCGTGCATAAATACCGTCCAGTTATTTTCTAACCGAACGATCGGATATTCATATGTCCTGTCAAAATATCTCGAGCAAAAACCAAACAATGCAACCGGAAAATACAACGCCAGGATGATCGTAATCACTACTCGAAGCCGCTTCTTTGAGTCCATTGGGTATAGTTCTCCTTATACCTACAAGTATAGTGGATTCAATCAGCTTTTGCATCATAATATTCTCATATTTTTACAAATTTTCTTATGTTTTATGACACCTCTGATAAAATTTCCTATTTGCTGGCGAAATCATAAAAACAAGCCAAAAAGTACATCAACAGCCCTGCTGCCGGCACACAAAAAAACACAGATTTCTTGCGCTACTGCAAAAAATCTGTGTCACTCTCCTACTGTTCCGTTATACAAGGATGTCGCTTTCCCTGTTGCTTCCGTTATGCAAGGATACCGCTTTCCCGGATGGCTGCAATTGCTTCCCGCAGTTTCTTTGGCGGAAGCACCAGTGCCATTCTGACATAGCCTTCGCCCATCGGTCCAAAACTTGCCCCCGGTGTACAGATCACGCCGGCGCTCTCCATCAGGTCCAGGCAAAAGTCCATACTGCTGGTATATCTCTCAGGGATCGGTGCCCAGACAAACATGGTTCCATGGCTATCCGGAACATCCCAGCCAATTTCACGAAGTCCACCGCATAGCGTGTCTCTTCGCTCCTGATAACTGGCACACTGCTCTTTGACCATCTCCAGTGGGCCTGTCAGTGCTGCGATCGCTGCTTTCTGGATCGGTAAAAACATACCAAAATCAATCTGTCCGCGCAGCTTTTTGAATGCAGCGACGATTTCCGGATTTCCGATACAGAAACTGATCCTGGCTCCGGTCAGGTTAAAGCTCTTGGATAAACTGAAGAACTCGACACCAACGTCACTTGCTCCGTCATACTGTAAAAAGCTCTTTCCGGTAACACCGTCAAAAATGATATCGCTGTAAGCATTGTCATGGATCAGAACGATCTCATACTTTTTGGCAAATGCGATCAATTCCTCATACAGCGCATCGTTGCCGATACTTCCCGTCGGGTTGGACGGCAATGATACGACCATAAATTTGGCTTTTTTCGCCACTTCCTCCGGAATCTTGGATACTTCCGGCAAGAAGTTATTTTCCTTTACCATCGGATAATAATACGGCTCCGCGCCTGCCATCTTGGCTCCGGCGATAAATACCGGATAGCATGGTGTCGGCAGCAGCACTGTATCTCCTTCATCGCAAAGTGCCAGACCGATATGACCGATGCCTTCCTGACTGCCAAAGCAGGTCGTTACCATATCCGGTGTGATCGTTACACCAAATCGTTTTTGATAATATCCGCAAACCGCCTCCAACAATTCCGGCAGATCGCGAAGTGCATATTTCCAGTTTTCCTGATCGGCCGCCGCATCGATCAGCGCCTGCTTAATGTGCGGTGCTGTAACAAAATCCGGTGTCCCGACGCTCAAGTTGTAAATCTTTTTTCCCTGCTGTTCCAGGGCGATCTTTTTCTCATTTAATGCCGCAAAGATCTCATCTCCGAAGCGATCCATACGCTTACTAAACTTCATTGTTCCGTTAATCCCCCAAATATGCTTTTCTGACTGCATCATCATGCAGCAATTCTTTTCCGGTACCGCTCGTTACAATGCGTCCCGTCTCGAGCACATAGGCCCGATCTGCGATGGACAATGCCATCTGCGCATTCTGCTCCACCAAAAGGATCGTGGTTCCAGCCTGATTGAGCTGCTGAATAATCTCAAAGATCTGATCTACCAGAATCGGTGCCAGTCCCATGGACGGCTCATCCAGCATCAACAGCTTCGGCTTACTCATCAGCGCTCTACCCATGGCCAGCATCTGCTGCTCGCCACCGGATAAGGTTCCCGCGATCTGCTTATAACGCTCTTTCAGTCTCGGAAATTGCTCATAAATTGCTTCGATCGAATCATTGATTTCCGATGGTTTTCTGGTATATGCACCCATCTCCAGATTTTCTCTTACCGTCAGCTGCAAAAAAATACGTCGACCTTCCGGACAAAGTGCCATCCCTTTCCCGACCATCTTGTGTGCCGGAATATTGGCCAGATTCTCTCCTGCAAATTCCACGGATCCGCTTCTGGGCTTTAAGAGTCCCGAAACAGTATTTAAGGTCGTGGATTTTCCGGCACCGTTGGCACCGATCAATGTCACGATCTCACCTTCCTGTACGTCGAAGGAGATTCCTTTGATCGCATGAATGCTACCGTAGTAGACATGCAGATCTTCTACATTCAGTAATCTACTCATGCCTTCTCCTCCTTCCTGCTGCCCAAATATGCCTCAATAACCTGCGGATTATTCTGGATCTCGGAAGGTGTTCCCTTGGCGATCACTTTACCAAAGTTCAGCACGGCAATACTTTCACAAATACCCATGACCAGATTCATGTCATGCTCGATCAGCATGATCGCGATCTGGAATTCATCGCGGATTTTTTTAATATTATTCATCAGCTCTTCGGTCTCAGCCGGATTCATTCCTGCTGCCGGCTCATCAAGCAGCAAGAGCTTTGGCTCCGTCGCCAGTGCTCTGACGATCTCAAGTCTTCGCTGTGCTCCGTACGGAAGCGATGCTGCCGGTACGTCCGCCATATCTGCCATGTCAAAAATGTCTAGCAGCTCTAAGGCACGCATGTGTGCTTTCTTTTCTTCTTTCCAATACTTCGGTGTCCGAAGAATACTTGCCGGCACATGATAATTGATATGGTTGTGTAAACCGACTTTGACATTTTCTTCTACCGTCAGCTTATCAAACAATCTGATATTCTGAAAGGTTCTGGCGATCCCTTCTTTGTTTACCTGTGTGGTATTCATGCCGGCCGTATCTTTACCGTCTAACAGGATCATACCGTGGGTCGGCTGATACACTTTGGTCAACAGGTTAAAGATGGTCGTCTTACCGGCACCGTTTGGTCCGATCAGTCCGGCGATCTCGGTTGCGCCGATACCGATGTTAAACTCCTCCACGGCCTTCAGACCACCAAACTCAATGCCCAAATGAATTGCCTCAAGGACCAGTGGCTTATTGATGTCACGCTCCGGGATCATCGTGGTACTGGGCACACTCACAAGTTTTGTCTCTTTCTTCTCTGTCATGACTGTGCCTCCTTTCCCTTTCCGCGACTGATCTTTTTACGCAGCATTACCATCGTTGCCCTGGCTTTTTCGTTGTTGGTGATCAGCATAACCAGAATCAGGACGATCGCATAAACCAGCATACGATAATCCTGGAACTGTCTGAGCAGCTCCGGTAAAATCGTCAGCACTGCTGCCGCGATGATCGAACCGGTCATATTGCCGATTCCGCCAAGTACAACAAATACCAGGATCAGGATCGAGGTATTAAAATCGAATTTCTTCGGTACAACAGTCGAATAATTCAGCGCATATAACGCACCTGCGGAGCCCGCCAGTGCGGCAGAGGTCACAAATGCATACAGTTTATATTTGGTAACATTGATTCCGGTTGCTTCCGCCGCGATCCGGTTATCACGGATTGCCATGATCGCACGTCCGGTTCGACTGTTGACAAGATTCTTAATGATAAACAGGACGATCAGCAGCAATATGATACCACTGGTAAAGGTTGAGATCTTGGTAATACCAAGCGCACCCATCGGTCCGTTTAAGATCGTGATCCCGTCGGCCTCCAGATTCATACTGTTTGCATCCGTCAGCGAAAAATGCAGACCCTTGCCATCTACCCCGACATAGAGACAGTTGAGCAGGTTTTTGATGATCTCGCCGAATGCCAGCGTTACGATTGCCAGATAATCACCGTTTAAACGCAGTACCGGAATACCGATCACGACGCCCATCAGTGCCGCAAAGATCGCACCAAAGATGATGGCGATCACCAGACGAAGGATTCCATTCGGTACGGATGCCTGCAGTGCGGTTGCAACGATCGCGCCCGTAAAGGCACCAACACTCATAAATCCCGCATGTCCAAGGCTCAGTTCGCCCGAAATACCAACCACAAGGTTTAATGCCAGCGCCATAATGACATAGGCAACGATCGGGATGAGCTGTCCCGATAAAGAACTACTTAAATTCCCGGTGACAGAGAGGATCTGAAACACCAGATAAAATGCAATGACGATCGCGTAGTTCAGAAAGCCACGCTTCGACAGTTTGGATAATACTTTCATAGGCTTTCCTTTCTTACACTTTCTCGCTGACTTTTTTACCGAGCAGACCTGTCGGCTTTACGATCAGAACGATGATCAGTACCGCAAAGACGATAGCGTCGGATAATTGTGTCGATACATAAGCTTTTGCAAAAATTTCAATGATACCAAGTAAGATACCACCGAGCATCGCGCCCGGAATGGATCCGATACCGCCAAATACGGCTGCCGTGAACGCTTTGATACCCGGCATCGCACCGGTCGTCGGCATCAGTGTCGGGTATGCGGAGCAAAGGAGCACACCCGCAATGGCTGCAAGACCGGAACCGATCGCAAAGGTTAACGAAATCGTTCGGTCTACATTAATACCCATGAGCTGCGCTGCGCCTTTGTCTTCCGAAACGGCCTTCATCGCTTTTCCCATCTTGGTCCTATTGGTAAACAATGTCAGTGCCACCATGATGATCAGGTTGGCAATGACTGTCACGATCGCAGTATTGGCGATCCGGACACCTCCAAGTTCAATACTCGGAATCGAGGCTACCAGATTTGGAAATGCCTTCGGATTGGAGGTCCAGATCAGCAGTGCCGCATTTTGGAGAAAATAAGATACACCGATCGCCGTGATCAGTACCGCAAGGCTTGTTGCATTGCGAAGCGGCTTATATGCAAGTTTTTCCACGACGATACCCAGAATCGTGCAGACGACCACTGCAAACAGGATCGACGGTACAACCGGCCACCCCAAGTAACTTGTCGTGCAAAACGCCATGTAGCCGCCGATCATAATGACGTCTCCATGCGCAAAATTAAGCATCTTCGCAATGCCATAAACCATCGTATAGCCAAGAGCGATAATGGCATATACACTGCCAAGACTGATTCCGTTGATCAGATTGGTTAACATACTCTACCTCGTTTCTCTTATTACAACATGGACCGACAATCGCCGGTCCATGTCATAACGGAAATTTCTTTACTTATCAAGACCTACATAAACGCCGTTCTCAATGACTACGGCCTTCGGAGCCTTGTTGACTTCGCCTGCTGCATTCCAGGTCATTGCACTACCGGTTACACCGTCTACGGTGAAGTTTGCGTCGGTAAATACGGAGATCAGGATCTCGCAAAGATCGGAATAACTCATACCGTCTACATTCAGACCACCATTATTTTCTGCATAATACTGCAGTGCATAGTAGATTGCGTACGGGCAATCATAACCATCTGCCGCAAACTGAATCGGGATCTCACCGTAAGCTTCCTGATATTTGCTTACGAAGTTCTTGGTCAGATCATCTGTTGCATCGGCGGAGAACGGTGTCAGAAGAACCGTACCTTCTGCCAGGGAAGTATCAAAACCTTCCAGACCAAGGATACCATCCATACCGTCTACACCAAACATGGTTGCTTCATAACCCATGGTGTTTGCCTGCTGCAGGATCAGAGATGCCGGTGTGTAGTAAATCGGCAGGAAGATCAGATCTGCGCCTGCGCTCTGTGCATCGCTCAGCTGTACGGAGAAATCATTTGCGGTATCATCGGTAAAGGTTGTTACGGAAACAATCTCTAAGCCAAGCTCTTTTGCCTTTGCTTCAAAGGTCTGATAAATACCTGTGGAATATGCATCGGAGTTATTGTAGATGATGGCGATCTTCTCTGCCATGCTGTTATCGCTGATGTACTGTGCGGAAGCAGAACCCTGGTTCGGATCCGAGAAGCACAGCTGGAATACGTTGTCCTTATTTTCGGTTACGCTTGTTGCGGATGCAGACGGTGTCAGCATAAACAGTCTGTCGGAAAATGCTTCTGCACCAACAGCAACACACGGAGTTGTGGTAACACAACCAACGATGGTCTGTACGCCCCAGTCCTTTAAATTATTGTAAGCATTTACGGATTTCTCTGCATCATGCTCATCATCTTCTGCCTTGAAGCTGATCTGGAAAGAACCGTCCAGTGCATTGATCTCGTCTACCGCGATCTGTGCACCGTTTGCTACTGCAGTACCATATACTGCTGCCGCACCGGTCATCGGTCCGATCACACCAATATTCAATGTACCGGTCAGACTACCGTCTTCGGTTCCTGTTGCTGCAGCACCCTCTGCTGCTTCACCTTCCGCTGCTTCTGTTGCTGCAGCGCCTTCGGTTGCGCTTTCTGCTGCTCCGCAAGCAGTCATGGACATTACCAGTACTGCCGCAAGCATTACGGATACAAGTTTTTTCTTCATAATTTTACTC
The DNA here is from genome assembly GCA_024699355.1 of Lachnospiraceae bacterium. GTDB lineage: Bacteria > Bacillota > Clostridia > Lachnospirales > Lachnospiraceae > SIG336. Next base: position 179 of record JAILPR010000257.1, on the reverse strand, counting down.
CTCTCAAAATCATCTGTCCCGCTTTCACGGAAACTCTGCCAAAAAAGAAAATGAAAAACCAAAGCAGGCTTTTCGTTTTTTGCGCCTCCTTTGGCTTTTCATCAATCTTAGAATTTTATGATTTTTTTGTCAATAAGTAATTGTATACTTGTATTTTACGATTTTTAAAGTCTTTTTTC
>JAILPR010000244.1 GCA_024699355.1 Lachnospiraceae bacterium | reverse complement strand
GTCATGCATCTCTTCGGAGATGCCGATCCCATTGTCCTTGACCTTGATCTCGATCCTGTAGTTCTGATTCTCTCCTTCCGGAAGATGCATTGCCGTAAATTCCACCTTGCCGCCGCTCGGCGTATATTTCACCGCATTGGAAAGAAGATTGAGACATACTTCCTGTAAGCGGAGTTTATCCACCAGAAAGACTTCTTCCGGTTTCACATCCGTTGCATAATATAAATCCTGATTCTTCGCCTCGGCATTCGGCCGGATCACAGTGGCAAGGTCATCCAGCAGCCGCCTGCCGCTGATCTTGGTCATCTCCAGTTTGGCGCTACCGCTTTCAAATCGTGAGATCTCCAGGGTATGATTGATCAACCCCAGCAAAATATCACTCGACATCCGGATCTTTTGCAGGTACTCCTGCTTTTCACTGATGTTGCGACTCTCCAGCGCAAAGTCCGTAAAACTGATGATCCCGTTCAGTGGTGTCCTCATATCATGACTGACTCTGGAGAAGAAGTCGGATTTGGATTTGGTCGCATCTTCCGCCTTCTGTAATGCTTTACGCAGCTGTTCGCTGGTCTCATGCTCCTTTTTCACGGTATTGGTGATGTCCCGTTCGGTAACGATCATGTCCTTTGTGAGTGGATCAAGATAGGTAAACCGCTGTCGTTTATACCGCCCGCTTTTGGTCTCAAAGTAAATGGTATAATCCACCTGTTCCTGCAATTGATCATGGATGTGGGACAGTTTGGTATCTTCCAGCAGTTGCGCACGATCCTTTACCGGGATCAATGTGTTGATCAGCTCTTCGCGCAGTTCGTCAAACGTCATTGCCTCGACATTTAATCTTCCAAGGCCGATCTCCGCATGATGATTGCGCTGGAAAATATTCATATGCTCTGTGCCGCCGTTGACCAGAGCGATAAAGTCATAGTCATGATTGATGGTATTTTCAACAACACCCTGTAAGATGGATTTTTCCTGAATGTTTGTTGCGGTACCGATCACCATACGTTTCCCGTTTCGTCCGGTTGGGATCCGGTTTAAGATCATGTGCTCCCAGGTGTACCCATCGTTACGAAGTGCACGATAATCACACTCTGCACGGTCTGCACCGGCATCAAGCCGCGCGTAGGTAGACTGCAGTTTTTCCGCATCATCCGGATGAATAAACTTGATCTTGATCATGTTGTACGGAAACATATACATCCAGATCTGTTCCTTCTGATAGGTCAGATATGGTCGGAAGATTTCTTCTGTCTCCGGATCGATGTAACTGAGATCCGCTTTCTTTTCCTCCGGATAATAGACCCAGACAAACAGGCCGCTTCGGCCGATCGCTTCCACGAGTTCCCGTTGCGTTGTCTCCAGAACATCCTGCATATGTTTCTCGCGGCGCCAGATCACGATCATCGCCAACGTGATCATCAACAGGATCGCGATCACAACCGCCATGATCTCAATGGCTCTCCGGTATCTGCTCAAAAACTGTCTGGGGTTATTTACCGCCTGATAGTCCTTGGGCAGATCATTTGGGGATACATGATATTTCCGGAGCAGTTCATAATCAAAGATATACTTTGCCGGAACCTGGGCCGGTTCAAGGTCCGAAATATTCTCCCGGTTCAGCACCTTCATGACGATCTGTGCGCACATCGCTCCCATCTCTTGCTGTGAGATCAGATAGCCACCGAAAATACCGTCACCGACACCCATATCAAACAGACCGTATACCGGCGTATTGGTGTAGTCCCGCAGGATACCCATGAATTCACCATAACTATAGTCATGTCCGTCAGACGCTTCTCGCATGCTTAAATAACACAGAATGGTCGAACGGTCATACGATGCCAGTTGCACCTTCAGCTCTTCCACCCCGTAATCCGATACATTTAAGATTTCATGCGTCAGTTCCGGAAACAATGCTTTGAGTTCATCGCTCTCCAGACCGATCGAATCGGGGCTCGTATAGCGATCCGTGATCACGACGATCTGTTCTGCCTGTGGGGAGATCTGCTCCGCAAGGCGGATCGTTTCTTCCGGATAATACGCTTCGATCACACCGGCTGAATGCGGATGCATCTCTTCATACGCAGCGGCAAGCGACGGATCATTGATGCCCTGGTAGACCACCGGCAAACCCTGAAAATAAGCTTCACCCTCTTCGAGCATGAAGCGGAGTGCCGCATCATCTCCGGCCACGATACAGTCAAACCGGTTGGCTTCCAGTTCCACTTCCAGCGTTGATTTTAATGCTTCCACAGCTCGTTCATACGGCACATTTCTGGTGTCCATAAAGACAACCCGGAGGTTGACTGACTGATCAAGCATCTTCTCCATACCCGCGATCTGCTCTCTGGTCGGTTGCCAGTCGTAACCGTAGGATGCAATAAACAGCACATTCTGATTGACGATGGTCTCATCCGGCACCGTCGGCTGCTCCGACTGCTCC